>JAAEPA010000657.1 GCA_024222475.1 Gammaproteobacteria bacterium
CATTCATCGAGGTGCACAATGAAAACCCAAAGCCGTACAAATGGGTCAAATCAGCCGACGAAATCCTCGCATCCGTCAAACGGTTCTGCCAGCGAACGCAGCAAACCCTATGCGGCGAATTTTAGATTCAGGTGACTAGCCGTTAATCGGCAAGTTGGCGATTAAGACTGCAACGGCAATGAAAAACAACACACTGCCAGCCAGCACAAAGACGTGCCAGATCGTGTTGTGGAACGGCAGCCGCGCCGACAGGTGAAATCCGACGCCCACCGTGTAGACAATGCCGCCGGCAGTGATCGTCCACAAAACCGCCGTGGAAAGCCCTGCAATGATCGGGTCGCCGGCGAGCAGAACAGCCCAGCCCATGGCGAGATAAAGCGCCAGCGTGAACCACCTGAACCTGCCGGGTGCGAGCAT
The DNA here is from genome assembly GCA_024222475.1 of Gammaproteobacteria bacterium. Lineage (GTDB taxonomy): Bacteria > Pseudomonadota > Gammaproteobacteria > JAAEPA01 > JAAEPA01 > JAAEPA01. The sequence continues at coordinate 418 of JAAEPA010000657.1, forward strand.
CTTTAAAAGTGAGCCAACGGTCGCGGCGCCCCAGAGGCCTGCCAGAAGCCCAGTCGCCGGGACCCCCGACACGAGCACGAAGGGTGTGTAGGTTCCGGCAATTTTCATGTAGATCGCCGAGTGGTCGAGACGGCGCAGCAGACCGGTCCACCTTGCGCTGTCGACGATGTTGTAGAGCGCCGAAAACGACAGCATCGCGATCAGCGTCGTTCCATAGATCGAGACCCCGACAACGGGACCCGGCTCTGCGCGGAACAGGACCGTGAGCACAATCAAAAACGGCACCGCGATCATGGCCAGGGAAACCCCGACAAGGTGAACCACGCCATCGCTGAGCCGCTCAGCGCGGCTGTAGGCGGGGCGGATATTACCGGAAGGTTGAATCACGGTCTCTCTTTTTCGTGTTGCAAAAGGGGCGATGATTACCGGTCTTATACACGGTTCATTTCCAGGTTACCCTCTTGGCCGACTTGATCGGCACCCGGGCAAACCAGCTTGGCACTGACTGGCAGATTGCTCAATACCAATGGGTGTATATTGGCGCGGCGTCAGGCAATTCAATCCGCCTGCAGTGAAACTGCGCCTGATGTCCGCCTTTTGGCACAAAGTGTCCGCACTCCACGCGTCGCAAATCAAACATCCGTCGTGGATGAACTTGGTCGGTATGTCCGCAGAGCTGCCATTCAAGCCATCAAAAATTTGAGTTTACATGTGTGCATTGCCGCGAAGGTCCACTCTGAGCCCTTTTCTACCAAATCGACCGTGACGCAAACTGGATGGCTCGTTCATGCGCGCGCAGTCGAAAATGGCCCTGAGCGGACTTACAGATTCCTTTCTCACCCATCGGGTGGTGTGCCAAGTATCTATTGTCCATCTGCGAACGAGTCGCAATCCGGCACGACAGGAAACACACGGTCATAACCCAGGGTGAAGAGATACGTGTAGCCGACCACGAAGGAGCTTATGACTGTATCTGTTATGACTGCTTCGGGAATAGTCAGGTTCAGCCACCAGCAGTATATTGGTAGTGATATTAACGATAAAATAACTCGAAACCCGGTGCATGCACGACGCACCCGAGGGGAGAACGATCTGAAGAACTTCGTCCGCGGCGGGCGTCAAGTCTGTCAAAGCCCAAGTTGTAGAGCAGGTCATCGGGCCAAAATGGAATCATTTTGACTCAGTCAAATCATGATCCGCCGTGAAGACTCCACCGCCCTTAGGCGGTGGAGTCTTCACGTGCTCTCCTTAGGCGCTTCAATATATTGCTGGCTGGCGTGCGCCCCATCACGTTGTCATCGACCGCAATTTAACTCTTGAAACAGTCAAGATTTCTCATAGGAAAGGCTCAAAATTGGGGATCTTGATGTGAGTCAAGGTCCAGAGGAAGCCCTTAGTCTATTTAGGCAGCTGAGGCATTCGAAAATAAGGGGCAGAAGATCCAGGAGAGACCAAATGACCAGTCGTAGATTTATTAATATTAATACTGCCTCTTTCGAAGAACTTCATGCCATTCCCGGAATTGATAGCGAATTAGCACGTCAGATTGTTGAAATTCGCAAAATCAAGGGACCCATTCGCAGTCTAGAAGGTTTGAAGATAATCTCAGGGTTGACTGACAATCACGTGCGTACCCTTCAAAAACATGCGATTCTTGGAGATGCAACAATGTTAGCCCCGGCACCGGCATGGATTGACTGGCGTCTTCGTTTGTTAGAGAAATTCCGCGCTGTTTATCGAAAGAACGCCGCTCTCATCAGTGAAGTTGATGAAAGAATTAGCCACACGGTGGAGGCGTCCAATCCAAAGCTAGGTGACGTCGTCTCAAGTCGACCTGCGGATGAGGCATTCTCACAGTACTTGGAAACAGTCATGCATGCCGCTGATGTTCTTGACACACATCCAGGGATCGAGTTCGTCGATACCTATCGCGTCGAAGCCGGCGAAAAAACCATTTATGATGAACCTGTAATCATATGTCGAAGGTTCGAACTCGGCGCTGGTGCCAGATTTGTTGTCGGGCCCTCCATCAACCCAACATTCATCATAATTACTGAGGAGCTGGATGTTGATCCAACGGCGCGGTGGGAATGGCAACCTCATCATCCTTCGCACCAGCCGCCCGGGCCGAGACCTGCCCGCGCGAGGGACGGGCGACCTAATCATGACCCATTTGAGTATACTTCCAGACCTGATGACGACCGACGGGGCGCTGATGGCGGCGATGGCGATGACGGGATACCTGGCGTGAGTCATGACGACGCGGATTTGGCACGATCTCACGGTGCCTGTGAGGGGCCTACGGTTCAGATAATTGCGTTGCGCATTTTAAGCACGCCGGTCTTTGACCTGTCAGGGCAGGATGGTGCAAGAGGAGGACGTGGTCAAGATGGCGGTAACGGTGGAGCAGGTGCTAGAGGAAGGCGTAGCCGCAAGGTAATCGCACCTGTATTCAACCCACTTCTGATACCCCCTGTCGTCCCTGTGCCGTTTTGCGAGCGTGAGCCCGGGTTCGGTGGGAATGGCGGAACCGCAGGTGCCGGCGGCGATGGCGGCCGCGGTGGTCGCGGCGGTGATGGCGGTTCACTACGCTTGTTCACAACACCAGACAGTTGGCAAGCGTTGCTCGAAGGAGGGTGGACTCTGACGCCACTAATAGGACCGGGCCAAGGCGGCGGTGGTGGCCCTGGCGGCTGGCCAGGCGAATTCGGACCTGGTGGCCAACGTGGTCGGGCTGAGTTTCCTTGTCAGGCAGAGCATGCGCGAGCGGGAATGGACGGCGGTACTGCCGATCCTGGTCTCGAAGGCCCGACCGGTGCGGAAGGAGATATTGGCAACGTCGAGCTCTACACAATCACCGACTTGGACTTCGCGGAAATCCGGCAGATGCCATATATCCACCAGCTTTACCCCGACAACGGTCCGCCGGGTACGCGAGTTGTGGTTGCTGGTCACAATCTGGATAGCATCAGAGAGGTGGTGTTTACCGCAGTCAGTTATCCGGTGCCGCTTCTTACTGATCCCGGAAATGGTCTAACGTTTTTCATCGTTCCTGATGATGCGGTTGGAGGATGGGCGCATGTTAGGTTGATATTCAGTGCAGAGGGTGATCCTTTTGCGCCCTTTGACATACGTGCGAGCGAACTCGACTTTACCGTCACGCCATGTATTGACAGCATTAGTCCGGCCCTGCCCGACCGTGCTATCTGGCTAGATGAGGTCATTCTGTCAGGCAGGGCGTTCCGCCCCGGGTTCCCCCACGGCGATCGCGTTCGAATTCTGGTGGACGGCACTTCATATGGCGGCATTGTTGATCTCTCTCGCTCAGGTTCGCGGCAGATTGTGTTTAGCTTGCCTCAGACCGATTCTTTCGTGGATCACCCGGCAGGAGATTGGGAGGTCGACGTCATCAGCGTTGATGGTTACGCGTCAAATAGCGTGCTGCTTGGATTGCATTCATGTCTCGCCATGCCATTTCGCACTTCGCCGATGTTCCCGAACCGCGCACCTAACGACTACCCATACTGGCCAAACGGACTCTATTTCCAAAATTTCAGTGAAGGCTTACCCGATTGGGATCTGTTCCTCGATACATACGGCCCAGATCAGATTGCGGAGCGCATCGCATTGGATGTACTGTGGAACGCTGTCGCGCTCGCGAACTTGCCAGCCATTACTCCGGCTGTGGCACATATACCCGGTGCATCAGAGCTGGCGGCAACGTCTTCATTGCTGACGTTGGCTGGCACAATTGGTCCGTACTACGCATTTTGGTTCTTCTTTTTAAACGGTGTGATTCCGGCAGCACATTGCACCGGGATGTCGACCGTTGCACTTCGCGACTACCTGACACACACTGATTGTTTCAATCGGCCGTGGAATGATGCCGATTTTACCGCAAAACGTCTGATTACCGCTGCGACATCCCGATTGCTGACGCGCGAAGCATTGCTCGATCAAATGTATCCCCAGTGTCAATTGGAGGCGGACAGTATCCCGCCAACGTTGGCAGAGATACGTGAGCGTCTCGACGAAACCACGGCTTCGGACCACCTGCCTCTTCTCATGTTCATTCCGAGCGGCGAGATGACCGATCTGGAGTTTTGGACGACAATCATAGGTGCGCACACTGTCGCGCCGTATATGATCATCGACGATATCGAAACCAGGGTGGAAATCGGCGGGGTTCCAACGGATCGAATTGTCACCCGTATTTATATTTATGATTCCAACCGTCCATTTGCAGCGTATTTTGACACCAATCTCGCAGCAGACAGTGATGTCAGCAATGCTTTCCGTCCGGAACCGGCGGATTGGCATACCCTGCCCAACTGCACAGCACCGCCGACGCCAATGCCGTGTTTTAGCCCACCGCCGGGCCCCGATCCCGACAATCCGACCGAAACTGGTGTAAATTTCATCAGCGTTTGGAACGAAGGAACACCCGCAGCACCAGATTGGCGTTATCATTACGATGATCCATTATTGGGAATGGATGACGGATTTACCCTCGGTTGGGCCGAGTTTGGCCTTTTCAATGGAGCTGAATTTTGCACCTTACCACTCGAAAGCCCGTTTGGGTTTGTTCCGCAAGTGCTCGAGCTCTTGATGTCGCCTGCTACAGTCGCCTTTTATCGACTGAATAGGGAGCGCGACAATTGTCTGGGGGAGGAAATCTCGACGCAATCCCTCATTCCTTCGGAAGAAAAAGCGTCCAAATGGAAGCATCAGTTACACTCGATTCCAACTGAAGAGCGAGCAATTGTTCGCGTTATCAGCGGGCTTGAGGAAGGCGGTCAATACAGCTATCGAAGCTTTGACCAAGATCTTGACGTCGCTGTCGCACACATGCCGCTTGGCAAAGGTGATCAGGACATTCTAATAACCGATCCAGTCGCAGGTATCATTGAATTTCGCACCTTGACCCCTGGAGACAAATTTGCCCATTTAGTCATTCAACGCCAATTTGGCGATGAACTTCGTTACGTCTCAATCAGTGAGATTGCGGTGTCGCCGGAATACGGTCTGTATGTCAGACTAAACGACGAGATGAACCATTTGACTCTAAGTGGCGGTGTTCCGCGTCGCAGATGCAAAATGACGCTCTATAGGCTTTCGCCAGATGGCCGAAGCATGCAGCACGAAACGGAATTGTTGTTGGGCAAAAAGGGAGTGACTTTTGAGTTCGATAGCTGGGCCGAGATTTGCACCGAGGAGATTCCTTTCCCGGAGAGTGAGCCTTTGTGGTTGATAAAAGATCAGATCAACATGAGCACCGATCACGTAGGTGAGGTTTCGAGACAACAACATGACTATCAATCTGCAAGTAAGTCACAATCCCAAACGGTAACCGGAAAGGTGATTGCCGGATTGGAAGATGCATCCGGCAGGCCCATCGCCGCTGCGAGGTCATTAGCACAATCAAACGAACATCCGCGCCAACAAGGCGTTGCACTTTGTCATCTGGGCAGGGCTGAACACGTTGAGTGTTTTAAGATCGGCAATCTTGTCCCGACCCTGCCGGTGAGAATCGTTAAACGAATGGCAACGCAAGGGACGCAACAACTTGATCGTGTCTACGTGAACGATCAGCGAATCGCACGTTCTGACTGGGAAACTGAATACAAGGCCGCGGCTCACCATAGGCGAGGCAGGAATGCGAAGCGTCGATCACATTTGCCATCTAGCCTAATCTATTTTGACAGCGAGTTCATTGTTCCCGCCTCCTACGTGACCGCGTCTCACCTAGAAGTTCGTATTGAAACCCTAGAAACCGACTTCCCTCCACAAAGTCGTGGATATTGGTTCTATCAAGATTGTCGGTTGGACGTGGTGGAAACACCCAAAGACGTTACTGACCTTTCAGCAGAGGTTACCTTGAGCAGCGGTAGGCGCATATCGCTCAAAACACTGATTGACCTTACAAATGACCGGCAGGTGATCATTGGCGGCATTCGTTCCATGCTCACACCAGATGGGTATCACTTCCAACCAAACCTTTCGAAGGCCGGCACTCCCATTTTCGAAGTTCGCAACGCGAAGTATGATAAGGAAGGCAGATTGCGGACCGTAACTTTGAGTGACGGTGCGCGGTACGGCAGCAAGGTCCTTGTTCAAAAGCTACTAAACGGCGATTTCACTTTATCCAACGCTTGGCTTGAAGGGACCCGAAAGAATCCACGCGTAAGAATAGTCGGACAGTCGCGGTTGGCGGCATTCGATGATGAGATCAAGGCGCTGTTAGCTAAACGTCGACCCTTAAAATAGTCGTCGTGTCGGTGTTGACATCTTGACGTGCAGCGGCCGAATGAAACTGCTGAGATTTCGCCCGTCAGGCGATGGTCACCGATTACCATGTACTTCATGCCTCGCCTCAGAACGGGTGGATTGCGTTTCATAAGAGCCGGCGGCATTGAACGTGAAGGATGCTGTAGATCACAGCTTGCGCCGAAAGGAGCCCTCACGCTGACTCTATAGTATTTGAACTCGAGCACCTTGCATCCGGCTTCAATGCTTGGTTAGGCAGAATCCAGCGAGATTACTTCAACTGCTTTTACGGGAGTTCAATCTTGACCTCCGATCATGTCAAGTGCTTGTCCCACGTTGTAGCCACTCTGCTATCTGATGGCCTAATTGCCTGCCTGATCTTGGCACATTTTCGCTCCCGCGATGATGCCGGTTTCTAGCGTTGCATCAGACATTGTGGGACGGCATGCTGATAGTATGAAACGGGACAAAGACCTCCTTCGAGCCGACAATAACGAGAGTCTGCTATTGGCACAAAATGTCGATGACAGGATTGTCGCTGGTGAGACATCATGTGAAATCGAAAAATGGTAATTTGTCCGCACAGCTGACACTCACCCTTAGATACTCTCAGGCTGAACCGTTTGCGCTGCAGCGAACGGCAGCTTTCCCTCATATTTGCCTTTTGCTGAACTCGCAAACATGTCTTAATCAGACTCGATGATTTCGGCTGATCGTCCCGTTTGGTATTATGAAGGATCGCTCAAACAGGTATCTGCTCTTCGGAGCCGCGTTGGTGCTTTCACGACAAGCCGGCTGGTCGGGGTGATGCACCCGGGGGGCCGCAGCGAAGCGGAGGACGGCGCAGCCGTTGCCTCACACCAGGCAGCTGGATAGGTTGTCACACCAACGCTGTTTCGAAGGCAGAATGACCCTGTCCTGCTCTTTGGTGAGCGAGGTAAATTACTGCACCTTGCCGGTGAAACACCGCTTGTTGTGGTGATGAACTGTACAACCAGTTCCTTGTTTAAGTGGCAACACTCACCCCTCAATTTGCGCCCCGTATTGCTGGCCCCTATTGGCTGATGATTGATAGACGGCAGAGTGAGGCGTTTTCAGCCGCTACACTGGCAGGCCCGTTGTCTACGTGACGGAACTATCTGTGAGCAAGACGAACATTTTGATTATTGATCCATCACAACCCGGCATCGATTTCCCAGGTGTTGTGTGGGACCGTCAATCGTTGGTCTGACTGTACATTGATGACCGCTATGTCATCAGGCAAAGCTTCATTTGGTGCAATGTTACCAATAGGCTTAATGCACGCACCCAAGATCTCGATCGCGAACGACCACGGGCCGGGGTGATCTATAAGGGCCGGCTCGACATAGTCCCGTCCTAAAAGATCAGTCCAAAATAGCCCGACTTTCAAGAAAACGTCTTTCGGATAGTCATCCAGTGTAAGAATTGCAGTTACTTCGAGGCAACCATACGAATTGTTGAAACCAGCCTGTAGTTCACCAGTCATACCATCGCCAAGATCGAAGGCAGTGCCGTGCATTACAGCGATGGCATGTAGGATTACAAGTGGCCTGATGCTGTCTAGCTTACGACTGTCTGATTTCTGTAGAAGTCCGTTCTTCTCCATTACGTGCCTGAAGTCTTCAAATACTTCTTGCGCACGGAGTGCCGGATTCCAAATCAGCCGATCACCAAAGCTGATTGCAACTCTTACCTCATCCTTTGTAAGCGCATTGACGGCACCGTTCCTCAACTTCCCAACAGCGGATAGTAGGATCTTTTCAACCTGCCTGCGTTTACGGCCACCAGCTAGCCTTTCGATCTGCTCAGCACTCGCCATCCGAAGGTTGGATACGGAGCGTGCAAGAAGATCCTCTAAGCTAGGAGTTTCATCTTTTATTGACCTGTCCAGCATCGGCTTGAAGGTAGTCCGCATGTCGCGAATACGGTCGGTAACTGGACCGCGATTACGTAGATCAGGGTGCGCAACGAAATCTGCAATCTCCCTGAAGCTCGCACGTCCGTGGGATGCTGATCGTTTGCCAACATATAACTTTGTGATGTCATCGACCTGGAGGTCACCGCCCATCAGCCGCTCAAGACGGGCTTTAAGGTCTGCGTCATGCAGACTCTTGCGTCTTTTCATAGCTCACTCTGCCATCTGCTGATTCGTCCACTCCGAAGTCTTACAATATACCGTCAGCCGCTCAGCGACCAAAATTGGCGGTTGTATTTCTATTTATTGCCCCATTGGGCGGCTTTCAGAACAAAACAAAAAATGTGATCATTTAGTTATGATTATTAAGGCTCCTGCCGATGTCGTTGACAATTCAAGTGACAGAGAGCGAACCAACTGCGCCTAAAGTGGAACGACATCGAAGAATCAATCAAAAACTGGAAGTTGTATAAGTTCATCCGCTCTACCCAGTGAAACAGAAAACCAATCGCGACGAATTTCACAGGTATCCTAATTAGCTATTGTGGTAGTGTGCGAATAATGCGTGAGCCTTATTTTTCAAGTGCGGACATTGCGAGGCCCGGTACGTTGGGTGGAGGCAATTGGAGTATTCAAAATCTGAACTCAATAACCGTAATTTTTGGAAAGAATAGCTCCGGAAAAAGCCTACTGCTTAGAAGTTGGCGCAACAGCAATCCGGGTGACATTCACTATGTGGTGCCCGAACGAATTGGTGCTTTAACCTTTGAACCCACTTATCTGCAACAGGAACTCAGAGGCGAGGAGCGTCGGCAATATAGCGACCGCAATTATTTAGGAGAGTACAGACAGCGAGTGGTCACCAGAATACAAACTTATTTCACTGCTCGCGGCAATGCGCGCGCTAATACACTCCCCGGTGATCCGACAGATTTAGAACGGCTTATTAGTCAGCTTATACCAGATTTTACAATATCATTGGATGGACTCAGCAATCCTCCATATCAACTTAAGCGTATGCCGAATGATACAGCAGTTGAAAATATTGACCAATTAAGCAGCGGTGAGGCCCAATTGCTGACACTTGGTCTGGACATACTGACCATTGGTGCGATCTGGGATATAGAAAACCGCGAACAACGCCTAATTCTGTTGGATGAACCAGACGCCCATATCCATCCTGATCTGCAAGTTCGATTTGCTGACTTCATTGTTCAGGTGGCCGAAAAATACTCTCTGCAGATAGTGGTTGCCACGCACAGCACAACCTTCATGGCTGCCTTAGGACAGTTTGGAGATTCGGCTGCTAGCGTTCTGTATCTTGACCGGACGAAGTCTGATTTCACTGCAAATGTATTTTCAGCAATTGCCAAAGAGCTGGCCGCTTGTCTCGGTGGGCACGCGCTCATGGGACCGTTGTTTAGTGTACCGATCCTGCTTGTTGAGGGTGATGACGACTATAGGATATGGAGCCAGGTTCCGAGACATCATGTTGTCTCGTTTTCAGTAATCCCGTCTAATGGCGAAGAAATCAAAAGATATCAGAAGTCATTGGAGCAGATGTTAAATGCCCTACGAGAGGAGGGTGCTGATCTTTCAGGGTATGCACTTCTTGATGGAGACAAGGGCAAACCTGAACCGACTGAACAGGCACCACAAAACCATATCAAATACATCAAGCTTTCATGTCACGAGGCGGAAAACCTATACTTGACCGATGAAGTGCTTGCGTCCATGGGAATAGATTGGGAAACGGCTCAAACGAGGATTGTAGACAACGCCGATCGATACGGTAACAAAGCAGAAAGTTTGCGATCAGCACCCAACTGGGACCGATCAGCTGTGGATATTAAGAACCTTATGGTCGAGTTGAACGCCATCTTGGATGAGAAAAACGTGCACTGGACTATACGTGTTGCTCAAACAATCGGCCGAGAAAGACCGTCCGGTCAATTATCAGAATTTCTTGGTGATGAGGTGTTGGGCAGCCTTTGGGGGCCGGTTGAAGAACCTCAGTGAGCGCGATGTCAATGATGCTGTCGCTTCAAATTTTCACGGCGGTAATCTCTTTTACCGTTGCGTCGATGATCGCATGGATAAATTTTGTCCGTCCTTGGCTACGCAATCGTAAGCTAAAAAAGCCATTTGAAATAAGATTTAAGGATGGTTCCAATAGGGACAGCCCAGAAACCGATGAGCTAAGCGTAGCTGCAAATAGCGAGGTTAAGATCAATTTTCGGATTCGTCCGAATGTCCATCATGTTGTTCACGAGCTCATACTGAACATTCAAGGACCGTCTGACGAGAAACCCCTTGTTCGATCCTTCATAAATACTTTTGTAAGGGAAGGTAAAGCTACTGCCAGTCCAGAAACAGATGATAGCCACTACATCGACTACAACCATAACTATCACATGATGCGGCATCGTGAATATACAAAGGGAAATTCGTATGCGGTGGGATATGTTATCAAAACTCGAAATCCCGGCCAGTATCCTGTGCTATTCAAGGCAATGACCGAGGGAGGCGACAGCGAGTCAAAAAACCAACTCACATTGATTGTTGAATAGTACAAATCATATTTTTTTCTAGAGATCGCGGTTTCTTTTTCTGGTCCTCTGGCCTGAGAAAATGCCTGGGTGAAAACAACCAGAGAGCAAATCTCAAACATCGGCCAGACCATTGGCGACACCCGCCAAAAAACTAGGCTGCAATTTAGATTGCTTATGTCACGGCTGCTTAAGTTGTCGATGCAAATGGCAGGTAGTACTCGACAATGCAAACACCGGTGGTATTTAGTCAGATGAGTTCGCCTGAAATACCGGTGGTGTCGCAGTCGATTATCTAAGCTTCAAGCAGATTTGAGGGCAATTTTGAGGCTCTATCACTACTGTTCTCAGCAGTCCTTTCTGTCGATTATTTCGACAGCATCGTTCTGGTGCTCCGCGCTTTCCATGTCGAACGACACAATGGAAGGTCGATGGGTTCAGAGAATTTTTTCTGAAATTTGCGACGCGAACTCCCTAGCACCCGATCACAAGGAACGAGTGGTGGGTATGATCTCGTTGCTAAATAGGGGATTTGAAGGACTTGGATTTTGCTTGTCAGAATGTAGTGATTTGCTGAGTCAATGGAGGGGCTACGCAGACAATGCAAATGGAGTCTGTATCGGATTTTCGCATGATCGACTGCGAGAGCTATCAGAGGCTCTAA
>JAAEPA010000658.1 GCA_024222475.1 Gammaproteobacteria bacterium
AGAGCCCGACCGGAAACTAATTGAGTGATATCAGTGGTTTGTGATTCATTCGGATTGTCTATGATTCGAAGGAGACCGCAATGGCCTGGACTGATATCACCCGCCGACACTATGAGCGCAAATTTGGCCGCTATGCAAGTGATTGCACGGATGTGGAATGGGCTTTGATTGAGCCGTTTATGCCCGGGCAAAAGTCGAATGGTCGTCCACGCACCACGAAACTCCGTGATGTTTGGGATGCAATACAATATATGGCGGCTACTGGCTGCCAGTGGGTGATGATCCCGAATGACTTTCCACCTCGTTCCACTGTGCAAGGATATTTCTATGATTGGCGTGACCGTGGCTTGCTGCATGAGATCAACCATGCCCTGGTGATGGTGGCACGTGAGGCTGAGGGTCGTGAAGCCAGCCCGAGTGCCGGTGTGATTGATAGCCAGTCGATCAAAACCACGGAAAGCGGCGGTGTTTCGGGTTATGACGCAGGCAAGAAGATCAAGGGTCGCAAGCGCCATATCATTACTGACACCATCGGGTTGTTGATCGGATTTGTCATTCACAGTGCTGGCATTCAAGATCGTGATGGTGCTGCGTGGGCACTCAAATCCATCCGTCATACACATCCGTGGTTGCGGCATGTTTTTGCTGATGGCGGTTATGCCGGACCAAAACTGCGCGGGGCACTGGAGAAGATCGGTTGTTGGACAATCGAAATCGTCAAACGCTCTGATACAGCCAACGGCTTTGAAGTTATCCCGCGCCGTTGGGTGGTGGAGCGCACCTTCGCATGGCTGGGCAGATGTCGCAGACTGGCAAAGGATTGGGAGAAATCAATCCTTTCAGCCGAAAGCTGGCTCCTCATCGCCCACATCAGGTTGGTAACGAGAAGGATCGCAAGGTATTGAAATCATGCGGATAGTTTCCGGTCGGACTCTAAGGGGACATTAACGCAGGAAAGGCGATCGCGTTAGGTGGGAGAGACCGGACGCTCACACGATAACTCGCCAAGAACATCATTCACTATCCCGACAATCAATCTCAAAGGATGGCGTGCTGGAACACGGCCCTCCAAATCAACATAACTGAACAATGCTCCTGAATTACTGTCGTTACCGCGCACTAAAACCTCCATGTTTCTGTAAACACAGAATCACGATAACAAGGTCAATATCAGGAGTTTTTCAGCAGCCTGCTAGATGTTA
>JAAEPA010000659.1 GCA_024222475.1 Gammaproteobacteria bacterium
GCAGTCTGCAATTCTTGTGATCAATTCTCCGCCGGGGGCCTTGCGCATGGCCGTTCTGGCCGAGTACTGCCGGTCAGGCGGCTTGGATGGATCTGTGACCGCTGGAGGCCCGCAGTCGACCCAAAGGAGACGTTCAATTTACAACTTCGAATTAGAAGGTGCATGCCTCTAACGAGATTCTCGCCCGCATAAAAGGGCAATATTGATGCAGGCTGCAAGCTTGGGCTTGTTGCGAAATTGGATCGAATCGGAAATGTATAGCTTCGCTGAGCAACTAGTCAAATCTGTGCGATTTTGTACAGAACTTCTATAATTATCATGTACGCCACGGTGCGTACATGTGGACATCTATTTCACCATAGTTATTAGCGATAGGGGGCGTTGACCGATGGCAACTCTTAACAGGCAACAGTTGATGGCGAAGTTGCCAAATCTTCCCCGCACAACTGGACGAAGGCTATGCGGCGCAGTCGCTGGTATCCAACGTATGGTCGACATAAATTATCCTGCTCATTTTGAGCTCATTCGTTACGTTGGCCCAGGCAGTAGTCCCTATGCAATTCGGGAAGGGGTTGATCCTCTGCGCCACAATGCAGCCCGCCGCCATGTTATGAATTTTGATGGCTCCCATGAGTCGTTCAGGGGAACATTGAATCTGGCGCTGAGAGGTGGCGAGTCGTATCCGTATCTGACAGGCGCGGCCAGCATAGTCGCAGGCTTGGCATCGGCTGGTGCGGGCATAATGTTTACAATCTCCACAAGTTACTTGGATGGAACAAGAATCTCACAAAATGTCCAAGCACGAGAAGGCGATCAGATTTGGCAAGTGGAATATCTTGGGAAAAACGCTTCAAACATTCTGCATGTTGAACACTTCATTTTGGCAGACCCGTTTAGGAAAAATGCAGGAAACGTCGCAACAGAATGGTGTATTCACGAGTCAATCCACGAAGTATCGATTTGAGTTGCGCTCACGACTGAGCAAAAATCTTGGCCTAGTTCTTCAGCGTCCGCTTTTGGCCGTTTCCAGCCATTCGAAATGCCTCGAAACTTTCCGTTTTTGAATGCTGATTTTGAAATCAAGCTATCTCGCCCTTATCCGAACGAATTCCGTAGCTATCCCGAATAGAGTCATAATCGAGAGGTCGAATATTAGAATCAGCTTATGTGGCGGATGGTGACAGCTCCGTGCTTACTGGGCAAGATAGCGAAACAGCGAACAATTTTACTTCAGAGATCCAGCACATCTCGCAGACGATCCAGCGCTACCTTGTGAGTGCGTGTACTCATCCGTCTAACGTTGCGTAGTTTCCACTGAATCGCAGGTAGTTGTTGGATATGGTCGAAGGGCATCAGATTCCTTGACAACTACCGGTATGCGTTTCGGGGGCAACAGCTCTGCCATGGGGTGGGTTGCGATGGCGAGTTCAACGTCCTCGGATTTGACCGTCGACACGGCATCCTCGTTATTCGCGAACATGCCGCTGCTCACCAGCCTCACGGACTGTGACCACGGATGGTCGTTGAATCAGGAGGGCAGTTTCGTCTTTGCCTTGGCAAACAATACGACCTCGCGGCCACCCAATGCCAGATACTGGGCGTAGCCACAAAGCTCGAAGGCCGTGATGGCGCCAGGATGTGCGCCTAGCCCCAGTTGTGCCTGGAGTGCATGGGGACGGTACCGAGCCAGTCGACGCTTGATCCTGCCCGAACATAGGCACCGTGGCCGAGCTGATTCAGCAAGTGGATCTAACGTATTTATCGGCCAGTCGGTAGTCGATGCCTTTTCTACTAAGCCTGCGCTGGGTGCCAACGACATGTGGTGGCCAATCCTGGAGCAGTAGACTTATTTTAGATGCCATATCACTACCAAAAGACGATAATAACGAGCGAATACTAACCACATGAGTACGGAATAGCGCAGGGTTTATAAAAACACTTAATTGCCCCTTAATAGACGATGCAACAGTAACAAGGTTTATAGGAATAGGCCTGTAAGAATGATTTAGGCCACCCATATTGCCATTAACGAATCGGTCTTAATTCCAGGCGCGTGACTTATTATTTTCTATTCCAACCGGTATAAAACTCTGCGATACCTATCCAGTACACGATTCGTACGGGGTAATTCTTATGACCGACTTTGATTCTGATGCCTCTGGCACCACCTTAAAATCACTCACTGCTGCGGATAACCGGCCGGGTTCTCTACGGGGTGATTCCTGGATCACCCTCCAGACGCGTCAGGCATGCCCCTGAAACCCTCTCAGCAACAGCAAGCGGATTTCATGGCAACAACTCCGTATTCCGTAACAAGAGACTTACCTTGGAAGAACCTTTAAAATCGACCATCACCAGTAACAATAAGGAGTCAGAATCGAGCGTGTAAATAAGAAAAATCATTGGATACACGTTTATTCATCGGGTGATATCACGCTCAAGTCCATTAATATCATTCCATGCTATGGCAGCGCGATCATTCATGACTGTAGGTCATCTTATTTGGTCCAGCAATCACATAGCTGCCATACGGTGCCAAATCAGTAGTTTCTAATATATCCAGTCGCAGAACAGAAGCTTTCGAGGTATCTTGAATGGTTGGTTTCGTTAAGGGTTGTTAGATGCCTGCCCCTGCAGTAAGGTCAAGATGTTTTGGAAATACTTGCTGGGCAGGCATCTAACAACCCTTAACGACTGCGGGCTTCCAGAGGTTACAGGTTCACCCAAGTCGCTCGACCGTCAGCAGTCGGCCATGAGGAGTCATTCGGCGAGTGTCCAGCGAACGTCCGCTCAATACGGATAGCTGCCGTTCTGGGAAATACGGCAAAGTGGTAGAAAGCATCCAAGCTGGACACCGTCCCCCTTGATGGAAGACCATAGAGTGCCCCCCAGTTGTTCCGCCCCCTGTCGTCATCTTCCTTCAACTTTGTAGCGGCAAATTCGTGTCTATTCCGGTTGCCCGCCCTGCTTCTGTGTGGGTGCTAACCACCTCTCGAGAGTGGAGCGCAACTGCGCTAAGACAAACGGTTTGCTAATATAGCCATCCATTCCCACCGTACGGCACCTGTCCACTATCCCTGTCTGCACATCAGCGGTCAGAGCTATGACCGGCACCGGCGAACGGCCCTGTTCGCGCTCCAGTCGGCGGATCTCCCTCGTTGCCGCGAAGCCATCCATCCCGGGCATGTGGCAATCCATCAATATCAGTTCATACTCGGTGTGACTCATAGAATCCAAGGCTCCCTGACCCTCGGAGACAACGTTCGCACTGCAGCCGAAGACCTCCAACATGCCAAGTGCCACTTCCTGATTGACCGGGTTGTCCTCGACCAACAGGACGTGTGCTCCGAAGTCGGGTGATGCATCCGCACCGTTGGTTTCGGAAGACGCGTCTCTGGACAAAGCTGCGGCACGCCGGAAACAGATCCGAACCTGAAAGCGGGTACCGCTACCCGGAGTGCTGGTGCAATCGATCTCCCCGTCCATCAAGATGACCAACTGGCGGGTTATTGCCAAACCGAGCCCGGTTCCACTATGGTGGCGGGTACTGCTCCCGTCCACCTGCTCGAAGGCGTTGAAGATGCGTTTTAGTTGGTCGGGCTCGATGCCCGGCCCCGTATCCTCGATCTCGAACTGCAGGTTCAGACCCGC
>JAAEPA010000660.1 GCA_024222475.1 Gammaproteobacteria bacterium
GATCTCGATGTATCTCCCATAGTTCGTTTCAGTTCTTCGTTATACCCTGCTTCTCCTTCCCTTCAGTGGGTCGCTGAGCAACACTTCCCCACCTTCCCAATCCACTACCGTGAATTATCGGTACTATGATCCACTAAGACTACCGAACGTTCTTCTCGCGGTCGTTCGCTTTTCACTATCCTCCCACGATACCCTGTGTTGCCCTTTGCTTTGTGTTTCCATTGTCGCCAATGGACTCATCGGCAGGCCGGGCGCCTCACCGATGCCTGGAGTGTTGCGGTAAGGCGACTCCTGCACCTTTGTTTCACAGGGAAACTTTCGGCTCTCCCGAGTTCCCGGGCTACCCCTTTGAATACGTGACCAGGTCTAAGACCCCGGTGGTGACCTGAATGCTGGCCTTTGCGCATTCAGGTCTGCTGCCTTCCAGATCATG
The DNA here is from genome assembly GCA_024222475.1 of Gammaproteobacteria bacterium. GTDB lineage: Bacteria > Pseudomonadota > Gammaproteobacteria > JAAEPA01 > JAAEPA01 > JAAEPA01. The sequence continues at coordinate 434 of JAAEPA010000660.1, forward strand.
CAGACTGTCGGCTTTCCCCTGACCACTCTCGTGCAATCAGGTTTATCCATTGACCACCACTATACATTTTTCGGGGCTCAATACTGATCCTGTATTCTTGATCCTCCTGGCTTCGGACTCCCGTCACCGGGTTTGCCCTCAGGTTTCTCTACTGCCCTGTCGGCCAGACTTTAGGCAGGTGGGATTTGAGCTTTTCCGCTCTCACCCACTGGGTAACACTAACCAATTTCATCCCTTTCCGGGGAATCCCGAGGTTCCGAGTTTAGCTCGGC
>JAAEPA010000661.1 GCA_024222475.1 Gammaproteobacteria bacterium
ACTCCAAATTATACCATAAAAAATGTGTGGTTTGTTATTGTGTTTATGAATGAGGGGATAAACATAATTTTATTAGTCCCCCGAAAGGTTAAAACCTTCGTCTTTAGGCGAACAGATTTATCATTCACAATGAGCTCTGAATAAATGGAGAGGGGGGTGGATGATGGGCTAAACGGAGAGGGCAGAGTATGATCGTTTCACACGATCACCTTTCCCCGCCCACAAGAAGCCATCTCATGGCTAGGAAGGGATGATGTTGTCCCCAAGTAAAGGGTTTCGGATCAGAGGCCGATTGGGGACAAGATGTTTTTAGGGGAGAGTTGAGAGGTGGCGTTGCGACACTAACGGTCTAAAAAAACGCCAGGGTTATTTCACCGTAGCGTTTGCGATGTGGTGTAGAGACTAGAACGTAATTGATCAGTCTCCCAGCCTTTTTTCAATACTTCACCCTCTCCCCGGGGGAAAGAGGGTTTGAAAAGGGGAATGGGGACTGAACGGTTGCGCTGGATATCGCAGCTATCAGAGCTGAGGACCCGCTTTTTCCATGGCTACACCCTGTGGGGAATCGGTGTAACGCTTGAAGTGTTCAACAAACATACGGGCCAGTTTTACTCTTGCCTCATCGTATTCAGCCTTGTCAGCCCAGGTGTTTCTTGGATTGAGGATATCGCTGTCCACGCCGGTGATCGATTTGGGCGTCATGAGGTTGAAGATCTCAGTTGTCTCATATTCGGCCTGTTCCAGGCTGCCGTCAAAGATGGCGTCGATGATAGCCCGAGTGACCTTCAAAGGCATGCGGTCTCCAGTACCGTAGCCACCACCCGACCATCCCGTGTTGACCAGCCAGGCGTTAGAGCCGTGTTGTTCCATCTTCTTCCCCAGGATCTCGCCATACATGGTGGGGTGGACAGTGAGAAATGCTCCACCGAAACAGGCCGAGAAGGCCGCTCTAGGTTCGGTGATACCCAGTTCGGTGCCCGCGACCTTGGCGGTATATCCGTTCAAGAAATAGTATTTGGCCTGTTCGGAGTTGAGTTTGGCTACCGGTGGCAGTACCCCGAATGCATCACAGGTAAGGAATATGATATTCCTTGGATGTCCGCTCTTAGATACCGGTTTGACGATATTGTCGATGTGGTAGATGGGGTAGGATACTCGGGTATTTTCGGTAAGGCTGCGATCCTGGTAATCCGGGGAGCCATCTTCGGTCAGGGCGAGGTTTTCCAGCAGTGCATCTCTTTTGATCGCGTGGTAGATGTCGGGTTCGTTTTCCTCGGACAAATCGATGCACTTGGCATAACAGCCTCCTTCGAAGTTGAATACACCGGCATCATCCCAACCGTGTTCGTCGTCACCGATCAAGGCACGCTTAGGATCGGCGGAAAGCGTTGTTTTTCCGGTGCCGGATAGGCCAAAGAACAGGGCCGTTTCACCGTCCGTACCCGTATTAGCCGAGCAGTGGAAGGCTCCGATTCCCTTCAAGGGCAGAAAGTAGTTCATCATGGAGAAGATGCCCTTCTTCATTTCTCCCCCATACCAGGTTCCACCAATCACCGTCTGTCTTTCGGTGACATTGAATGCGGCGTACACTTCGGAACGCATGCCATGATCTTTGAAATCAGAAAAATCGGTTTTACAGCCATGCAGGATTGTCCAGTCAGGCTTGAAATCCTTCAATTCGTTTTCTTCAGGACGAATGAACATGTTTTTAACGAAATGGGCCGCCCATGCCACCTCGGTGATAACCCTAATGGATAAACGCGTCTCCGGATTAGCACCGCAGAAGGCGTCCATCACGTATAATTTTTTACCCGAAAGCTGGTTGATCGTATTTTTCTTTAGTGGGATCCAGGTCTCGGGAGTCATGCGCTGGTTATCAGAACCATTGCTTTCAGACTTCCACCAGATGGTATCCCTGGTCGCCTCGTCTTCGACGATGTATTTGTCCTTGGGAGAACGGCCGGTAAACTGACCCGTTAAGACATTGATTGCACCCGTGGTGGTCACAACGCCTTTCTCATATCCCTCAAGACTTGGATCGGTTTCGAGTGTGAACAGCTCGTCATAAGACAGGTTATAAGAGAGGTCCTTGGTTCCTGCTATTCCCATCTCCTCTAATTCTTTATTGACTTGATTCAACCTTTCGTTATCGGGCATTGATTGCCTCCTGTAATGTTATGTTCATTAGAAATTATGTTAGCAAATTGAACCCAGAAAAAACCCGGCTGCAAGGCCGGGCTCAATTCCTCCTATCTATCGTTATTATAGTTATTCAGTTAGGGGCTGCTTGCGTAGTCTGGGTGGTAATCATTCAGTTTCCAAGTCTTTTCGAACCCTCACCCCGAGGGAGAGGGTTAGGGAGACTGAATGGTTACCTCGGGGCCATTAAACCCAGGGCCACTAATTCAGTCCCTATTTTATTTTTGCCTCGGCAGAGTCAGAGCCACCGTTGTTATCAGTCCAACTCAACTTGACGGCATCCCCCTTCTTCCCGCCTTTGAACTTGCATGCTAGGTAAGGGTTCTTCGATACAGTGCCACCCCAATGGGCCGTCAGCCGATTCTTACCATTGTGTTCGATGGTGACTTCCTGAATGAAATGCGCCGGAATCAGCTTGTCGGTCTTTTTGTCTTTACGTAAGCCGGTCTCCATGGGATGACTGATGAGTGCCTTGACGGTGACTTCATCGTCTTTGGCTTTGGCGCGTATTTTAATCGATTTTGCCATTATTCTGTGTCCTCTTACTCTTGAAACTCGGGGCTAACATAGCAGGCTATTTACAAACGCTCGGCCCGTATTAGGTGCCAAAGTCCAACAGCCTCCTGGGCCGCAAGGGGGGTGTAAATAAATTACCCGTGAGTCAGCTCCTTAAAAATTAGAATAAACCTTGTACTATGGAGACTAACCGCCACAGCCACCGATGGTGACCTTGACGGATTTCTTGGCCTGGTATAGTTTGCCACCGGCCTTAACCACTGCGACGACGTCGGAGGTTTTACCCATTTTTATACGGTTGGAGACATAGGCCTCGGTTCCTTCCGCTAGATCGTAACTGGCTGTTAAAGGGCGCGCGTTTTTTTCTACCAGTAGGGCGATAGTGGTGACACCTGTTAATGTGCTGGACACAGTGACAGGGACGACAGCGCCATTCTCGGCGATATCAGGGGCCTTGACGGTGACGTCGCTGGAATCAGCGGCCTGATCGCCACCCAACGAGGCCTTCATGGCTGCGTCTACGCTTTCGGCCTCAAAAGAGCCTGAGGGCCACTTGGCCAACACCCTACGAGGGGAGAGCAGACCTGCGCCTACGGCGACGCCAATTGCGCTTGCCGCAAGACCGCCCTTCATAAAAATTCTGCGTTTACTAATCATTAAATTACTCCTAGCTCAATGGTCTTTATCGACTATAGGGCATACACGTGTTCGGTGATCTTTTCGACCTCCTCGGTGGAGAGTTCTCCATGAGGGTCGAAAGGGATCGAAATCTCCTCACTGACTGTACGATGCGGAAGCCAGGGCCTGGCCTCAGGTTATATAATAATTAATGAACCAGTTAATTAGCCCTATCGGCAGTATAGAATACTCAATTCAACGAGATTGGCAAGCAAAAAATTTGCCTTGGTGATTTGAGTTGAATACGAACAATCATTCGGTGTCAGTTGATTAGCGGTCGGTGCCTGCATCGCTTTAACGCCGTTTTTTATTGAGTTTTCTCAGCTCTTTGCGTTTGGATCGTATCCTTGCCTGAGCGATGCTGTCGATCTCGTTTTCTCTTAAGGCCAACTCGAATTGCTCCATTGCCGAACCGTATTGGCCGTAAGCGATGTAATAGTCGGCTAAGGCTTCATGGCTTAGCCACGGACGCATCGCTTCGGCCGCGGCTTGGGCCCTCAACGCGTTAAAACGCGGGTTTTTATGCGGCCCCAAGTTTAATTGATCAAGTCGTTCCAAGGCCTCCGCAGGACGGCGCATGTCAATAAGGGTTTTCGCCAGATAGTAGACAATGGCATCTTGTTTAGGATAGATCGCGTTCAGTTTTTCAAGTGCTTTCAATGCCTTGCCAGGCTTGTCCGCAGCGAGAAAGGTTTGGGCAAGCGCCATCTCTATGGCCAGCGACTCGGGTTCCGAATCCTTAATTTGGTGCAGGACTTTGATTGCTTGGTGGGGTTTCGTGGCGCGAGAAAGTGCAATGGCGTAGGCATATTTATCCGTTGCGGACAACGATTTACCTTGCCGTTTGGTAGCGTCATAGTGGTCGATAATGCTCGACGGTTTGGCGGTGAGCGCGCTCACCCTTGCTTTGGCATATTCGAATCGTTTGCTGTCTTTGATGAAAGACCCGGAGTATTGGGCGGCTCGGCCTCGAGTGTCACTGATTCGGGATAGCGTGACCGGGTGGGTGCTCAGGAATTCGAGTATGGGTCCGGCATTGAACTGGTTATGGCGATGCATGCGTTCAAAGAAATTTGGCATTCCCATGGGATCGAATCCGGCATTTGCCAGTAATCCCATACCGATGCGGTCCGCCTCTTGTTCGTTGGCCCTTGAAAAGGAAAGTCTTGCCTGGGTACTGGCAGCGATGGTCGAATGCAACGCTGCGCCGCCGAGTTCGGGGCTGTAGATCCCGGCTGCAATGGATGCCAGGACCCCAAGTGCTGTAGCGATGCCAATCTGACTGGCATTGGCGTAGGCGCGGGCTAAATGCCTTTGTTTGACATGTGCAATTTCGTGGGCTAGGACACCGGCAAGCTCGCTTTCAGATTCCGTTGCGCGTATCAAACCCGTATTTATAGCCACGATGCCACCGGGCGCCGCAAAGGCGTTTAAACTGGGGTCACCAATGTAGAGAAAGGTAAAATCCAGATCTGAGTCGACCCCTGCGGTTACCAGCCGAATACCAAGCGAATGGATATAACTGTTCAATTCCGGATCATCCACTACATTAAGCGAGCTTCTGATCTGACCAAGGATGTCTGAACCCAGCTGTCGTTCTTCGGCGGGGCTCAATACCTGGTTTGCCGGGTCCCCAATATCGGGTAATCGGATGTCTTCTTGACGACTGTGAGTCGTTGAGAAGGGCAGGCATAAGGCTAACGCCATCAACAACATCGAGCTTATCCTCGAAGGGTACTTGAGGGCGACACCGATAATGCTCGAGTCGGGGGCTTTGTCTGGTTTGCGCATGCCTGTCCGTACTAGGGAGTTCATTTTACAGTTAAGTTGTGGCCCAATTGGACATCTTCTTAGCGGCGATAGCTCAATATTAGTTTAATTCGACCTGCAACTTAATAATGATGCACTCTGCAAGTACGACCACCTATACGATTAAGCAGGCTGCTAAAAGTATCTCTCACCGTTCTGATCATCATGCCGTAAGTGAGAAATACGTGTCTAGACTGCCAAAGTCTATAGCAAGGAGATATAGAGAATGGTAATATACTAAAATTATTTTGGGTGTTTGAGTCGGGCTCTTTTAACCCATCTGCGATTGTTAAAGATAAACTTCGCATTCTGATCGGTCCCAGATTTTTTTGTTAAAATCCTTGCGTTTTTAGCAGTCATATCATATAAGAGCGGGGCTCAATTTACTTTGTACGTATTTATACGTAATCCATAATGTGTAGTTTATAACACTAAGATAGCAAGAGGAGTTAGACATGCCCGATTTCGACCAAGAACTCGATGCAAGCGGATTGAATTGCCCCCTGCCTATATTGCGCGCCAAAAAGGCACTCAATGGTATGGAGGCGGGGAAAATATTGCATATTATTGCTACCGATCCGGGCTCAATTAAGGATTTTGAGGCTTTTTCAAAACAAACAGGCAACGATCTGCTCGAATCCCGAGAGGAGGGAGGGAAGTTCTACTTTTTGTTGGAAAAGGCATAACAATCTGCTGGAGAAACCCAGGGGTTTATCGGATTGCTGCCGACAGGAAGGATCCCGTGACCGGGGTTCGTAGGGAGGGGACGTTTTAATCACCGGGGTGTTGTCCGCCCCATTTGTATATTGCCCATAGAACTTCTTTGTCCCAATAGCTCGATAGGTTTCGCCTGCTTGCAAGAAAGAACCCTGGAACACCGGGGTTTTTTACATTTAGACCTACGGATTGTTTTTGATGCGACACATAATATCTATCTTATTGGAAAATGAAACTGGTGCCCTATCGCGCGTATCTGGTTTGTTTTCAGCGCGTGGTTACAATATCGAGTCTCTAACCGTAGCAACTACGGATAATCCCTCGTTGTCGCGGATGACCGTAGTCTCACGGGGTAGCGATGAGGTTATCGATCAGATCACCAAACAACTCAATAAGCTGGTTGACGTTGTGATGCTGCAAGACCTCACCGGACACGCTTACATAGAGCGGGAGATGATGTTATTGAAGGTGGGAGCTTGCGGTCAGGATCGCGAAGAGTTGATGCGACTGGTGGATATTTTTCGTGGCCGTATCATCGACGTGACTGACAAAACCTATACCGTTGAACTCACCGGCGTCGGTGATAAACTTGATGCTTTTATCACGGCCATGGCCCAACGGGATATCATCGAAGTGGTTCGGTCCGGGGCCATGGGTATCGCGCGTGGAAAAATAGCGTTGAAATAGCATTTCCTGTTCGGAGCAGAAGATGAATATTTATTACGATAAAGATGCTGATCTTTCGATAATTCAGTCAAAAAGAGTAACGATCATTGGCTATGGTTCTCAGGGCCATGCACACGCCAATAATCTTAAGGATTCAGGGGTGGATGTTACCGTAGGTTTGCGCTCGGGTTCGCCTTCCGAAGTCAAGGCCACCAACGCGGGAATAATCGTTAAGTCGATATCGGAGTCCGTCAAAGGGGCCGATGTGGTGATGGTGCTGGCGCCGGATGAACACCAACGCAAGCTCTACCAAGAGCAGATCGAGCCTAATATAAAACAAGGGGCCGCGCTGGTATTTGCTCACGGGTTTAATATTCACTTCGAGCAGATCGAACCTCGCGCTGATCTAGATGTCTTCATGATCGCTCCAAAAGGGCCTGGTCATTTGGTGCGATCCACATACCTGGAAGGAGGCGGTGTTCCATCGTTGATTGCGATGCATAGGGATGTGTCAGGCCAAGCGAGGGATATTGCGCTGTCGTACGCCTCCGCCAATGGTGGTGGTCGGGCCGGAGTCATAGAAACCACCTTTCGCGAAGAGACGGAGACCGATCTGTTCGGCGAGCAAGCCGTGCTCTGTGGGGGGGCTACGGCGCTTGTTCAGGCTGGATTCGAAACCTTGGTGGAGGCAGGTTATGCCCCCGAGATGGCCTATTTCGAATGTCTTCATGAGCTGAAACTGATCGTCGATCTGATGTATGAGGGCGGCATCGCCAATATGCGCTATTCCATTTCTAATACGGCGGAATATGGCGATCTGACCCGTGGTCCAAGGGTGATCACGCAGACAACTAAGGCAGAGATGCAGAATATTCTGAAACAGATTCAAAATGGTGAGTTTGCAAAAGAGTTCATCCTGGAGAATCAGGCCGGTGCACCGACGCTGAAGGCCAAACGGCGGTTAGGCCGCGCGCATCCGATTGAGGCGGTCGGAGCTGGGTTACGGGAGATGATGCCTTGGATAAAGAAAAACAAGCTGGTGGATCAAACCAAAAATTAGACTATAACTTGATCCTTCAAGACCACTTGCAGGACCAAGGTTACGCATTAATCTACGGGATGTCGGACTGTAAGGAATGCTACCAATAGCAGAAGAAGTGAGGTTGACGGTAGGCGTGGGCCTGATTCTTACCTTGACCGTTACTTTCTCCAGCGGGATTTTACCGGCATTGCCGATGTGGCTGTTATTGGTGTTGCTGGTAGCCGCTTTTCGCGATTCTTCTCGTAACATCCCGGCGAGCCCACTAGCCAGCGTAAGTCCGATCGACGGTCGAATCGTCGATGTAACGCTAGTCGCCGATCCCTACCTAAAACGAGATGCCCTCAGGATTGGGATAAAGCAGAATCTATACGGTGAATTCAACGTACACAGCCCGATTGAGGCCAGGATTCAGAAGCGGTGGTATCCACATGCAAAAACGGGGTATCTATCTCTTCAAAGGTCAGTATCGCGGTTTGCGCTATGGTTGCAGTCTGACGAAAAGGACGATGTAGTGGTTGCAATCAACCTGGATTTTCCCTTACGTATTGTCCATTGCAAGGTGCAAACGGGTGATCGTGTCGGGCATGGGCGACGCTGCGGTTTGATTGGTTTTGGTCGCCGCGTCGACATCTATTTACCTGCTACGGCACGTTGTGAGGTGAAGCCGGGGCAGCGGGTCAATGCAGGTTCGGATATAATTGCTATCTTGAGACATGGTTAAGCGCAACCTCAATGATCAACAAGCTAAAGCAGTCTAAATCTCCTCGCGGCATTTATCTGTTACCAAATCTTTTTACCACGGGTGCTCTGTTTGCGGGTTTCTATGCCATTGTGGCTGCCATGGGAGCGCGCTTTGAGGCCGCCGCGATTGCGGTTTTCGTTGCTATCTTGCTCGACGGACTGGATGGCCGGGTGGCCCGTATGACCAATACATCCAGCGAATTTGGTGCCGAGTACGACAGCTTGTCGGATATGGTCTCATTCGGTCTTGCTCCGTCGCTGGTCATGTATGAGTGGGCGCTTGTGCATATGAATTCCATGGGTTGGGTCTGGGCGAAGCTCGGTTGGCTGGCTGCCTTTTTTTATGCGGCGGCCGCTGCCCTGAGGCTGGCCAGGTTTAACATCCGGTCTGCCGGCACGGCGAAAGATAAACGTTATTTCCAGGGTCTGCCCAGTCCGACGGCCGCCGCCCTGCTCATGGGTATGGTCTGGGTTTGGCATGATCTGGAGTTTTTGGGAAGCGATTTAAAGATACCTGCCTTTATTCTCACTGCCGCGGCGGGCGCCTTGATGGTGAGCCGATTTAGTTATTATAGTTTCAAGGACCTCGATCCGAGGCACAGGATACCGTATATTGCCGTGTTGGCGATTGTATTGGCGTTCATGCTTGCGTCCATCGACCCACCTAAAGTCTTGTTTGGTGTTTTTGCTTTATACACAGTTTCGGGTCCCCTGCTACAGTTGCTGCGCTGGAAACGCAAACGCCGCCATCGGGCAGAGGCCCATGATGGTGAAAATCCGGACCAATGATGTTCGGGGTGCTTGGCAATTGAGGCAATGACGGCTATAGTAAGCCCCATGACCGTTTCAACCGCACATGCGATTCTTTCTATGATCTTGCCCGTCGGGACCTGTAACCGTGTGCGTCGTCTATGTGTTCTTACCTTTTACGTCCTGCCGTTGCTGCGACTGCCGCGCTAGCGGCGACCAATCCCCCATGCCTGACGAGGTTAAACGTATCGAGTGAAGTATCCTGCGAGTGGTAGAACATATCGCTTGAGGACCGATGGCTAAATAAGCCACAAGGATGGCGGTTTAGCGTGTTGCGGAGTAAGATCATGGCAGACAAAGAAAAACTTATTATTTTTGATACGACCTTGCGTGACGGGGAGCAAAGCCCCGGGGCCTCGATGACGCAGGATGAAAAGTTGCGGATTGCTAAATCCCTGGAACGCATGCATGTCGATGTGATCGAGGCCGGTTTTCCTATCGCCAGTCCGGGTGACTTCGAGGCGGTTAGGACGATCGCGAATACCCTGACCCAAAGTACCGTGTGTGGGCTTGCCCGGGCCCTGGATAAGGATATCGATCGTGCGGGAGAGGCCCTTAAATCGGCAGCATCTCCACGAATCCATACCTTCATCGCCACCTCACCCATCCACATGCGCTCCAAATTGCGGATGTCACCGGAACAGGTATTGGATCAGGCGGTGGCGGCGGTAAGACGCGCCCGCCGTTATACCGACGATGTGGAGTTTTCTCCTGAGGATGCCGGGCGCTCCGAGATCGATTTTCTTTGTAGAATTATCGAGGCGGCAATCGCGGCCGGGGCAAGAACCATCAATATTCCCGATACCGTGGGTTATAACATTCCACAGCAATTCGGAGAACTCGTTCGTCAGCTCATAGAAAAAGTTCCGAATTCGGATAAAGCGGTATTTTCCGTGCATTGCCATAATGATCTTGGTCTCGCCGTAGCCAATTCATTGGCGGCGGTCTTAAATGGTGCGCGGCAAGTGGAATGCACCATCAATGGATTGGGAGAACGCGCCGGCAATGCCTCTTTGGAAGAAGTGGTCATGACGGTGCGTACCCGCCAGGACATATTTCCCTGCGAAACCGATCTTGATACGACCCAGATCGTGCCCACATCCCGTTTGGTGTCGAGCACTACTGGTTTTGCGGTGCAACCCAACAAGGCCATTGTCGGCGCCAATGCGTTTGCCCATGAGTCTGGTATCCATCAGGATGGAGTACTCAAATCCCGCGAGACCTATGAGATCATGCGGGCCGAGGATGTAGGCTGGAGCGCCAACCGCATCGTGTTGGGAAAACATTCAGGACGCAATGCCTTTCGTAGCCGTCTCGAGGAGATAGGTATAGAAATGGGTTCGGAGCAGGAGCTCAATGAGGCCTTCTCCCGCTTTAAGGATTTGGCGGACAAAAAGCATGAAATCTATGATGAAGATCTTCAGGCCTTGGCTACCGAGGCCAGTCTATCGAGTGTCAATGAGTATTGTAAATTGGTGTCTCTTAAGGTCTGTTCTGAAACCGGTGAAACCCCTCATGCCCTAGTGACGCTAAGTGTGGAGGATGAGGAAAGAGTAGGGGCGGCGGATGGCGGGGGGCCTGTGGATGCTTCCTTCAAGGCCATCGAGTCCATCATTGATAGTGAAACGCATCTACAGCTATATTCGGTCAATGCGATTACCTGTGGTACGGATGCCCAGGGAGAGGTCACCGTGCGCCTGGAAAAAGCGGGACGTATCGTTAACGGTCAGGGTGCGGATACGGACATCGTCATCGCCTCGGCCAAGGCCTATATTAATGCGGTAAACAAACTGACGCAGCCTGTAGTGCGGGCTCATCCTCAGAAGCTCAATTAAAATGCTTTAGATGAATGCGAAATTAGGCATAACTCGGCGGGCTCGATGGTAGGCGGGCGGGGTGAGCAGCGGGATGAGGAGTTTCGAGATATCGTTCATTCCGCCCGCCGGCTGGCTTATTTGCAGGCCATAGGTATTGAGGTATGGGTGAGAAGGGATCTATCCGTTTTGAAGTCAAATGAGCCAACGCCGCCATCTGACTGCGACAGATCGGCCGGTCTTCAGGGCTTGCAGGATGATCTTGAGCTGGATAATGTGGTGACTATGGATTGGGAGGCCCTGCGCCATCGAGTGGTTTCCTGTGCCGACTGTGGATTGCATAAGACCCGTACCCAAGCCGTATTCGGGGTGGGCGATCAACAAGCCGATTGGTTGTTCATCGGCGAGGCGCCCGGAGCCGATGAGGATCGCCAGGGTGAGCCCTTCGTGGGGCGCGCCGGTCAGTTGCTCAATAATATGATCAAGGCGCTTGGGTTACAGCGTGAGCAGGTATACATCGCCAATATTCTCAAGTGTCGTCCACCTGGAAATCGAAACCCTCGGCCCGAGGAGTCGCAGACCTGCCGTCCTTACCTTCGGCGACAAATCGAGTTGATTTCCCCGCGGGTTATTGTTGCGCTAGGAGCGATAGCCGCCCAGAATTTGTTGCAAAACGACACCCCGATCGGCCGTATGAGGGGAGGTCAATATCGATATGAAGACAGTGAGATTCCAGTGGTCGTTACCTATCATCCCGCCTATTTGTTGCGCAGCCCTCGGCAGAAACGCAAGGTTTGGCAGGATCTGCAGATGGCGAAGTCATTGCTTGGATCTTAACGGATTAGATAAACCGCGATCGATCCCATGAGTGCTGTCTTAAGGGTGCCAACCCTTGTTCTCCGAGGCATGGAGGCGGATGACCTTTCGGCAGTGATGGAGATTGAGAGAGCCGCTTATGCGTTTCCCTGGTCAGAGGGTATATTTCGCGATTGTATGCGGGTAGGCTATGGCTGCTTGGTTTATCAGCAAGACGGGGTTATTCAGGCCTATGGGGTGATGTCCGTAGCCGCTGGTGATTGCCATATTCTCAATCTTTGTGTGGGACCTCAAGAGCAGGGGAGGGGGGTAGGGCGACGGGTATTGGCTAAAATGCTCGATCTGGCACGTTCGCTCGATGCGGATACCGCCATCCTCGAGGTTCGACCGTCAAATCGGCGTGCCGTATCTTTGTATCAGTCGGAGGGATTCAATGAGGCGGGTAGACGAAAAAGGTATTATCCCGCCGGCAAAGGGCGAGAGGATGCACTGATTTTCGCTAAGAGCTTGTGAATAAATTGAAATTGTAGCGAGGCGGCCACTGATAGTATCTGGCAAGGCGTGGCGCAGCCAATATATTGGGAGTTTATTGGAATAAATGACCATATATTGGCAGTGTCACAACGCAGCCAGATGCTTTCAGGGGTAGCCGCAGTAGATTTCGATTTATTCAC
>JAAEPA010000662.1 GCA_024222475.1 Gammaproteobacteria bacterium
AGAAGGTGCGTGCTGGATTAACGAGCCTCGAAGAAGTCAATAGAGTTACCAAGGATTAAGTTATGAGCACTCAAACCGCTTCAATCACCTTCGTTTGGGAAGGAAAAAACAAAACAGGCAGCCGAGTTAAAGGCGAATCTCAGGCCTCAAGTGAAATTCTCCTCAAGGCGGATTTGCGCCGCCAGGGCATTAATCCTCTCAAGGTAAAGAAAAAATCCAAACCACTACTTGGTGGAAATCAAAAGATCACGGCTAAGGACATTTCAATATTTGCTCGACAATTGTCCACCATGATGAATGCCGGTGTTCCCCTGGTACAATCCTTTGAAATCATCGGCAAAGGCCATGAGAACCTCGGCATGCAGGACCTGATACTGGAAATCAAATCCGACGTAGAGAGCGGCACTAATCTGTCGGATGCCTTGGGGAAACACCCACTGCATTTCGATGACCTGTTTTGCAATTTAGTCGGCGCTGGTGAGCATTCCGGTGCTCTTGATACCCTACTAGACAAGATCGCCACTTATAAGGAAAAAACCGAGGCCATCAAAGCAAAGGTCAAAAAAGCGCTGTTTTACCCTACTGCGGTCATGGTCGTCGCCTTTGTCGTTACCGCCATCCTATTGATTTTTGTGGTCCCTCAGTTTCAGGATCTGTTTGCCGGATTCGGCGCCGATCTGCCCGCATTCACCCTGTTCGTGATTGGCATTTCTGATATATTTCAGAAATGGTGGTGGGCGATTTTCGGTGGGATAGGACTCTTTATCTACGGCTTTTCTCAGGCCAAAAAACGTTCACCAACCGTCCAGCGCACCATCGACATCATCTCTCTGAAGATTCCCGTGGTTGGCCCAATCTTGAGAAAATCAGCCATCGCCAGGTTTGCTCGCACCCTGTCCACGATGTTCTCTGCAGGCGTTCCACTGGTCGAGGCGATGGACTCGGTGGCTGGGGCCACGGGCAATGCCTTATACAAAGAGGCCACCCTGAGGATGAAGGATGCCACCTCAACAGGAACACAATTGCAGCAAACCATGAGGGAAACCGCTCTATTTCCAAACATGGTGGTGCAAATGGTGGCGATCGGCGAGGAATCGGGCTCTCTGGATGAGATGCTTGGTAAAGTAGCCGATTTCTTCGAAGAAGAGGTCGATAATCTGGTCGATGGGCTGAGCAGCCTTCTGGAGCCTCTGATCATGGCCGTTCTCGGCATTGTTGTCGGCGGATTGGTGGTAGCGATGTACCTGCCGATCTTTAAGCTGGGCTCGGTAGTATAAGCAGTCTCTCCCGACACAATCTGTACATCTGACGATGTCACTCCACAGTCTGTTCCTAAGCTCTCCCGCATTCTTTTTGACAGTTGTTGGCCTCTTAGGCCTATTGATAGGCAGCTTTTTAAATGTTGTCATCCTTCGCCTTCCCACCATGCTCGAAAACCAATGGAAGAGGGATTGCAAGGCATGGTTGGAAGGAGACGTTGGCGCATCGGAGCCCACTGATCGCCCATTTAATTTAATTCTCCCAGGATCACATTGTCCTCACTGTGAACACAAAATTACCGTCCTGGAAAACATCCCACTGATCAGCTACTTGATCCTCAGGGGTAGATGTTCTGAATGCCGTACCCCCATCTCGGTACAATACCCTTTGGTCGAGGCGTTAAGCGCTACTCTTGCCCTGCTGGCGGTCTGGCATTTCGGATACAGCTGGCAGAGCGCAGCAGCCCTGCTGCTTACCTGGGCGTTGGTTGCGCTGAGCGTCATCGATATCCGAACCGGCCTATTACCCGATATCATTACTCTGCCTTTTTTATGGTTGGGCTTACTCCTGAACATCGAAGGGATGTATTGCGACCTGAGCTCCAGCGTACTTGGCGCAGTATTTGGATATCTGAGCCTATGGTCTATCTACCAGCTGTTCAAACGGCTCACGGGGAAGGAAGGAATGGGTTATGGCGATTTTAAACTGCTTGCCCTTCTGGGCGCCTGGTTAGGCTGGCAGCACCTACCCCTAATTGTTATATTATCCTCTTTCCTTGGGACAGCCGTAGGCATCGGCCTGATCTATTTCAAAAAGCATGATAGAAATACCCCTATCCCCTTCGGACCCTACTTGGCTGGCGCAGGATGGATCGCTATGCTGTGGGGAGATCGAATCACGAATACCTATTTTAGATATTCCCTGGATTGACAAATCTTTCAGCATAGAATCAGAAACGTGCTACACGCATGTTTAGGGTAGGACTCACCGGGGGAATCGGCAGCGGGAAGAGCGCCGTGGCCGACCGCTTCAGAGACCTTGGTATACCCATTATCGATGCTGACAGCATCACACGTGAATTGGTCAAGCCTGGTTCGCCGGCCCTGCAGCGCATCGCTGAACGCTTCGGCAATGGCGTTCTCGGAACGCATGGACGATTGAACCGACGCAAGCTACGCCAGCTCATATTCGAAGATCAAAACGCACGTCACGACCTAGAAGATATCTTACATCCGCGGGTAAAAACATCAATTTTAGACCAGCTGAGTGGGCTAAGCTCACCGTATGCACTAGTAGTCGTACCATTATTGGTAGAGTCAGGTATGGTTGAAATGTTTGACCGCGTGTTGGTGGTGGACTGCGATGAGGCAGCACAAATAAAGCGCGTAATTAAGCGCGATAACTGCTCTGAGAATGAGGCCCACGCGATCATCCAATCCCAGGCATCTCGTCACAAACGGTTGGCCATCGCCACTGATGTTATAAACAACGGCGGTGACATTCGGCTGCTCAATACCCAGATACAGCAGCTACACCAAAGTTTCCTTGACCTGCTTAAACAGAAAAAGTAGGTGCTCGACTACTTATAATCTACTTTTATGTCTAAAAATAAGGATATTGCAGGGTGAGCTCACAGATTATATTTGAACAACCATTAAATGAACGTGTTCGAACATTCTTGCGCATCGAACAATTGATGCAACGCTTCGAATATCACATTATTGGTAACAATGCCTGGGATACCCATAGCGCTCTCATCACTCTATTGGAGATTACTGATCTGGTAGCCCGAGGCGATGTTAAAAGCGAGCTAATGAAGGAGCTTAAACGTCAAATTCAAAACCTGGAGGCCCTAAAAGAGATTCCGGAGATCGACCAATCTCATTTGCAACACTTTATTAACGAACATCGACAGCATATCGATACCCTATACGAACTAAGCGGCCATCCTAGTGAGCAAATAAAAAATAATGAATTCATTAAGAGCATCAAGCAGCGCATTGTAATTCCCGGAGGAACATGTGATTTTGATCTGCCGGCCTATCATTATTGGCTATCTCAAGCTGCAGACAGCAGGCGCTCCACGTTAGAGCATTGGGTGAGTCCGTTCAAAAAGATTTATGAAACGATCAATATCACCATGTCGCTGATCCGGAACAGCGCCTCATCAGAAGAAAAATGCGCTGAACGAGGATTTTATCAGCAACAGCTGGAAACAGATCAGCCCTATCAGTTAATACGACTTCAACTCCCTGAAGACTCGCCCTTCTACGCCGAGATTAGCGCCGGTAAACACCGCTTTACGGTGCGTTTCCTTAAGCTGGTCGATCCGCAATCGCGGGCCTCACAAACTCAGGAGGATATCGTTTTCAAGCTGACATGCTGCGGCTTGTAGCGGCGTAACCGTTCAGCCCCCCAGTCATTTTAGGCCCTCACCCTCTCCCCGAGGGAGAGAGAACTTGAAGAGGGGAACTGAACGATTGGGTAACGGCAACTACACCGGCCATAGGGATCGAATTGCAGCGATACCCTGGCCACCATGACGCCACACCCGATCCATGTCCACTGGGCGCATTCCACCAAGGGCATACACAGGCATTATGGCGCTGTCGCACAAAGCGGCAAATTCCTGCCATCCTATCCCATAACGCCCAGGATGACTTTGCGTCGCTTTGACTGGGGATACTACGACAAGGTCTGAGCCTATCCGGTTCGCCTGTAAGAGCTCTTCGATATTATGGCAAGACGCCGCCACCAATTGTGTGAGGGGTAGAGGCCGCTGTTGGCTCTCCATTAAAGAACGACTATTGAGATGAATTCCATCGGCTCCCAGTATTTTCACCCACTCAATATGCCGATCAATGAATACATATGCACTGTAGTCGCGGCAAATTCGGATCAGCTCTTTAGCACAGCGATAGTAATCATCATCGCTCAGGGTATAGGCCCTGAAGCGAATCAAACCACATCCATTTCTAAGCGCCTCACGAAGTATCGCCAAAAAGCTCTGCCAATCATCCCCCGGATCAGGGGTAATCAGGTACCGCTTCGGTAATCGTAACGCGGTCAAGATCGCTAAATTGGCCGCTGGAAAGCGAAAATCCTTGAGTTTGGATTGCGCTACCCATTTCAATGCTTGACCTTCACAGCCCACCGCTCTTCCGCGAAAACGATCGACTTGCCAAACATCCAGCAACACCCGTTTATCAGAATACTTATGCCTTATCTTTATTAGTGGTCGGGAAATAAGCGGAATGATATCCAGCTCTTCTTTTAATTCTCTACGCAGAGCCGCCAGCGGTTGTTCTCCCCGCTCTACTTTCCCGCCAGGAAACTCCCACTTTCCTCCTTGATGAACGTCTAAGGGCCGTTGGGCAATTAGGACCTGGCTATCTTGATTAAATATGGCTGCGGCAACAACGTGTACATACGAGGAAAATTTATCATCTGCAAGCACCCAGACATCAGCTCCGATACTCGGCATTGATACGCACATATTCACCCGACAGGTCAGTGGTCCAGATCTTGGCCTGATGTTCACCACGATGCAGATTTATACCTACCGTAATCTCGGGTCTTGCCATTACCCTTTGCCCGACCTGTTCACTATATGCCACATCAACGCCACCTTGAGAAAAGACCGTTACCTCATCCAGGGAGATATCCACATGGTTCATATCCAAACGTTCGACATTCGCTCGACCTACTGCCGCCAGCAAGCGTCCCCAGTTGGGGTCTTGGGCATAAAAAGCGGTCTTCACCAGGGGTGAATGAGCCACCGTATAGGCCACTTCACGAGCCTCCTGCTCGCTCAAGGCCCCTTTCACCCATACGGTTATGAATTTCGTTGCCCCTTCGCCATCACGCACTATCGCCTGTGCCAGATGAGTCATGACTTCAGCCAGGGCTTGATAGAAATCATGATAGGCCGTATCGGTGTGCCGAATCCGCACCTTGGAGCGACCGGTCGCAATTAACACACAGGCATCGTTGGTAGAGGTATCACCATCCACTGTAATGGAATTGAAGGAATCCCCAACGAGCTCGCGCAGCATCTGCTCAAGCAGGGTTTGTGATAAAGAAGCGTCAGTAGCCACATAGGCCAACATCGTGGCCATATCAGGCCGCATCATTCCAGCCCCCTTGGCAATACCGGTAATAGTAACGCAGCGACCATCGATCTGTAGACTTCGGGAAACCCCCTTGGGCAGGGTGTCGGTGGTCATAATAGCCTGGGCAGCGTCAAGCCAGCCTTCACTCGACAGCCCGGATTTTAAGCGAGGCAGGCTTGAGTTGATCCTTGTCGCGGGCAGTCTTTCACCGATCACCCCGGTAGAGAAAGGGATGACCTCTTCGGTTTGACACTCACACACAGCCGCAAGCTCCTGACAACAGGCCAAAGCATCACGTCTGCCGGGCTCTCCGGTACCCGCATTGGCATTACCCGAATTAACGAGCAAATAGCGGGGGTTCACCCCACTGAGATGCCGTCTGGCCAACTCCACGGGCGCAGCACAGAAGGCATTGCGGGTAAAAACCGCAGCCAATCGAGTTCCTGCGCATAGCTCGATAAGGGCCAGATCATCACGGCCTTGGTGAGCTATCCCAGCAGCAGTACTGGCCAGGCGGATACCCGCTACCGGCTGCAGTATTGAGGGAGGATCTAGATTGACGGCCATGACAACACTCTCAGTCCGTAAGGAATGCTACCTAAATAACTTTCCTATCTGACTTGCCTGATCGTCCGTCTTCGGCGTTGCAACAACAGTTACATAGCGAGGCTATGCGCCTGTTGTAGCGCCTTGAATACGAACGATCATTCGGCGCC
>JAAEPA010000663.1 GCA_024222475.1 Gammaproteobacteria bacterium
AAGAAGTTTGGATTGCAGTTCCAAAGGTACCTCGGCGATCTCGTCAAGAAAGACGGTACCGTCTTCGGCGGTCTCGATAAGTCCGGTTCGCCGCTCATGGGCGTTGGTGAATGCCCCTTTCTCATGCCCAAACAGCTCCGCTTCGAATAGATCCATGGGCAAGGTTGCGCAATCCACTTGAACAAACGGATTACCGCTTCGGGCGCTTTGGAGGTGTAGAAGTCGAGCGGCCAGGTCCTTGCCACTGCCAGTCTCGCCGAGAATAAGCACCGTTGGGGGCGACCTATCAGACTGCCTGGTCAAGTGGCCAATACGTTGAATTTGATCTCGAATGAGTTGGATAGCGGGGCTTTCTCCCAGCAACTGCACACCTTTGATGGAGCGGTTTTCGTGCTGGCGAGAGTAATCCAGGCGTCTCGCTAATTTGACCTTTTGGATGGTCTTTTCCACCGTAAGCAGAAGCTCGTCCAGGTCGATCGGTTTCTTGAGGTAGTCGAGTGCCTTCAGCTTCATGGCGGCCACGGCGTCTTCCAACTCGCCATAAGCGGTCAACACGATGACGGGAATATCGGGTGTATCGCCTTCCCGCAGTTGTTCTAAAAACGTCAGTCCCAACCCGTCGGGAAGTCGCATGTCAAGAATAATGAGATCGGGTGTGGCTATTGCAATCCGGTTTTGCGCTTTGACTAGGGTTGCGGCGATTTCGCAGCGATAGCCGGCTCGTCGGAAACGTTTGCACATCGCCTTGGCAAACAAGCTCTCATCTTCCACGACTAAAAGCTGAATACCGCTCTCGGGCAGCGGTATTGAATCTTGTGAGAAACCGTCAGCCATTGTGCTCATGATACTGCTGCCCGATTGGCGAGGAAGGAATTTTAACGCGGGCCCGTGTTCCGCCATGAGGTGAGCATTCAAACGTGAGCTTTCCACCGTGCGCGTGACAGACTTTGAAGGCAAAAGGAATACCCAATCCGCTACCGAAGCGTTTCGTAGTCGGTCCCGGTAAGCGGTCGGTTGGTTGTGGCTTGTTGCTCATTCCAGGGCCTTCGTCATCGATCATCAACTCCACCGCCTGTTCACGCGATTCGATAGACAAGGTAATCTGTGCATCGTGCGGTGAAGCTTCGACGGCATTGTTCAATAGTCCATGGATCGCCTGTTCAAGGAGATCGACATCGACGTGAACCAAATCATCGATTTTCCAGTTTCGATTTTGGATTCTCAGAGCTCGTTCTTCCAATTTTGTCTTAAGGGGTTTAAGCGCACCCGCAACGACCGCGGATAGACTGACCGGTTTTAGCTGTGGTTCGAGGGGGTTCAAATAGAAAAGCAGGGTCCCCAGCCAACGCTCCAGTCGGTCTACCGTCTCTATAATGTCCTCTCGGGTCTCATTAAGTTCATCGGAAGAATCGGTATTGTCCAGTATTTGGGCGGCGGCGCGGATGCCGGCCAACGGATTGCGAATGTTATGGGCTACGACGGGTACCAGCGCACCGAGGGCCGCCTGACGCTCGTTTTCGATCAGCGCGTCGCGGCTGGAGGCTAGCTCCTTGGCCATGTTGTTGATGGATTCCGCGAGTTGCGCGACTTCGACGACACCTTGCTCGGTAATTGTGTGGTCGAGGTGACCTTGACTAATGCGTAGTGCGCCGTTAGTCACAGCGGCCATGGGGCGTACAAACCCGCGTTTGAGGCGGTAATGGGAATACACCAATAGACCGGCCGCCAACAGCACAGGAATCGGTAGTAGAATTGGCGCCATGCTCATCCAATAAGCGAGATTCATTTCCAGTTGCTGGCGTCGATGGGTTATCAGTTGCTGAAATTGACGGAAGGCAGTTTCGAAATCACCCAAAATCCATTCTTCATAAGCAGGATCGATAGTGTGCATCCGGATAGGCTTACCGATTGGCCGTGGATTTGCGAAGAGCTTGTTTATCTCGGTTTGCATCATTTCATAGCCCGTGCGCATTGCCTTGACTGCATCGATTTCCGCAGGCCCCGTTGTCTGTCCCTCCAATTGATAAAACAAACGGTCGATTTGATAAAGATATTGCCAGTACTGATTCAACACGACAGGATCATCGATAAGCCGCGAACGGGTGATCTCCTTGAGCTGCCGGTATAGATCTCCCCGGATTTGCTGGGCCTCGAAGAGCAAAGAATCGATGCGTAGTGATTCCTGTGAGGATTGTTGCCAGAAATAGGCCCACATGCCACCTAACGCGCCTGTTACGACTATCAGGGCGACCAAGGCGCTTTCATGTAACAGCAGTAGATTTCTCAAAGACTGTGGTGATGATCTGTGCATGGCTTGTTCGGTTGGAAATTGAACATTTGAGACTACGATTACTCGCTTATCTGGCTATGTTTTAATCTGACTGGCAGCTAGGAGGTTGTCCAAGAATGGCGACCGTAGCGAGAGCCAGACTTGTCCGCAGTAGGTTGGTTCGTTCTCGGACAGCCTCCTAGGCAGATACCAATGACCACAATAACAAACTATCATTGTCAGTGAATATGTTTGTTTAAGCCACCCTATTTCGATCCTCTTTTCATAATTGTTGAGCAATTGTCATGCCATTACATCCAGAGATCGAATCCCTCCGGGTACATCGTCTTCCAGTGGGCGACAGCCA
>JAAEPA010000664.1 GCA_024222475.1 Gammaproteobacteria bacterium
CTTGTCCATACTGCTTTTGCAGCTGCTTAAGATGAGATTCTCCTAGCACCCTACTATCTCCATACCAGAGCAACCCTCGATAGTACTTCCGGAACAGGCTGACAGCCAATTCCGATCTGGTCTGATCCACATCTCCTAAAACACCACGAACACCAAGAATCCACAACGTTCCGATATCCCGACCTATGGAAAGGGCCGGCACAAGTTCTCTGTGCTTCCCCTGGGGAGTATGGTCCACCAGAACCAGTCGTGGTCGATACAGGGCAACCAAATGCTCCAGCTCTTTGGTCCTGAATCGACCTATCTGGCTATCCGAAAACATCGACTTACCAATAACCCCCCTCGATTTTCCATTCTCCACAGTAGTTTCGTAGGATGGCAACTTCAGCCAGTCAAGAGGGGCTGCGCCGATCAGCTGCTGGGACTGACGACAACCCGAAACAAAAAGCACCTTCAGATGTGGAAAGAGACGGCGCAGAGCCATGCCAATGCCAATACTGCGACTGGCATGCCCCAGACCACGGCCATCATGGGCATAA
>JAAEPA010000665.1 GCA_024222475.1 Gammaproteobacteria bacterium
CTGTCGGACTTAGGACTGACCTACTGCGGAAAAGCCGGATTTGGACAGCCATCGGCTGCTCAACGAGGGCCAACCAGGGAAGGTTGGCATCAAACCGTCTTTCCCTCGCTACGATCGCCTAAGTCCGACAGACTCCTAGAGTCGACGCTTCAACAAATCCATGATTTCACTGTCATGCAGAACGATCGGATTGGTTTTCATGCTGCTGCCGCGGGAATGGGCCACCACATGGTCCAGCCCCGAGCTTTCCACACCATAGCTTGACAGGGTTGGAAGGTTCAAATGCTTGGTCCAGCTCTCCAGTACGGAAACCAGTGATGCCCAGGCTTGTTCGCGTTTAGAAAAGTGTTGGTTACAGATGACCGAGGCAAGCCGCGCATACCGGTCCAGTGCAGGATTGTCTGGTTCTCGATCCAACATAGCCCTGATATTCAGCTCCGTGGCCGCGGCTACGAGCGTACCGCAGACCTCGCCATGGGGGATGGGATGGAAAGCACCCAGGGGCGAGGCCAATCCATGAACCGACCCAAGCCCTGCCTGTGCCAGGGTGATGCCGGACAACAGTGCGGCATAGGCCATGTGTTCGCGCCCCTGATGCGCTTGCGCACTGCCTTCATACCAAGGCAGCAGTCCATCCCGCACCGCACGCAAGCCGCTAACAACGAGTGTTCTTGTGAAACGATTTGAGCGCAGCGACACATAGGACTCGATCAGCTGGGTAAGGGCATCCATTCCGTTTGCCGCAATGACTTGCAGTGGACAGGAAGCCAATAAGTCTGGATCCACGATGGCGTATTCGGCGACCAGCTTATCGTCCCGGAACGACTTCTTGAAACCCTCCCTACCCTGCACGCTGAGCACGGCGTTCTTAGTGGCTTCACTTCCGGTACCCGCCGTTGTCGGCACGGCAATGAAGGGTACGGCCGGCCCCTCATAGGGTAGCTCAGGGCCTACACCCTCCAGATAGTCCATCACCGAGCGGCGGACCTTGATCAAACCAGCGATTGCCTTGGCAGCATCCAAGGCGCTACCACCACCGATGCCGAGGACCACGTCTACAGAGTTCGCAGGGTATGCGGCCACAGCATCATCAATCAGGACGGGAGAGGGTTCTCCGTCGACACTGAGCTGTTGCCAGCGTACACCATGGGCGTGCAAATCGGTCTGCAGCACGGCCCAGTGGGCAGAATCCAGAAATGACCTTGCACCTGTGACCACTAACACCCGTTCACCATAAGCAGCAACCGTTCCGGCGACCTTGGCAAAGACACCATACCCAAATTCGATGCGTGGAAGACGAGCAATAGAAAACTGCCGGCTGCTCATATTCAGTCCAGTACCGTTTCCGGTAGCATGCCATGATAGGGTACACCCTGGCGCGGTGAGGCCATCCACTCGGCCACGGTATCTCGCCAAGTGTTGTAGTGTTGCGTCTGTTTGTGGGCTGCAGCAGTCTCGACGCTGGTATATGCTTCATAGAGAACAAAGCGCGTCGGGTCATCTTCCAGTTGCAGGACATCAAAGCGCAGATTGCCAGGTTCCTGGACCGATGCCTGGTGGTTCAAACGTGTGGCTTCGATAAAGTCATCCACATGATCGGGCTTGATATGGACGTGAACAATAGTGACCTTCATGAACATCTCCCTCCCAAGAGTTTTAAGTTCAAGTTTACCTCAATCCGAGTCAGAATAAACGGCAAGCAATGCCACACCGCTGACCATCAAGGAACCGGCCAGCAGGTTGTGGCCCAGCCGAGGTTCGCTAAAAAGCAAAGCGCCGTAGAGCAGGCCAAACAACAGACTGGTGCGTTTGACCGAGATCATATACGCCACCTCTACCCCTTGAATGGCGATGAACAGAGAAGGGTATTTCGCTATTAGGGTGGGACGGACTTTAACATGCAGTGGGAGGGAAAGGTCTGATAGAAGATAAACCATGGTTGCCGAAGGCCAAAGGAGTAACGGTGTCGGGCAAATTCTCAAGCACAACTTCGGCGAACACCTCAAGCGCCCGACGGCGGGGAAAAGTACGGCGGTATA
>JAAEPA010000666.1 GCA_024222475.1 Gammaproteobacteria bacterium
CATACCGCCCATGCCGGACATACCGCCCATGCCGGACATACCGCCCATGCCGGACATGCCGCCCATGCCCATACCGCCCATTCCGGACATGCCGCCCATGCCCATTCCGGACATACCGCTTGGAACGAAGATCCAGCGGCCGCCCATTCCGGACATGCCGGATGTCTGCGCGGCTGCCATGCCACCCATAGCAACCAGGCCGATCGCGGCCATGGACATCCTTTTCAAGTGTTTTCTAACCATTGGTTTTACTATTCCTCCTTGATCGATGCCGGCTTTCAATTTCGGCCACAACCGGCAATTAAATTCGCTGACCAGGGCCGGATTGGTCAGTTCCAGCCGAGTTCAGCGCATGATGTGCCACCCTCGAATATCGTATCTGCCGGTCATCCCGGGGCGGTTGAAGGGAGTGTGCCAATTCCCCTGGTCCTCTAGGAACCGGAGGCTGTATGGATATGGCTGTTCTATGCCAATTAACGCCTGCTCATACCAGGAACTGTCATGCTGAACAGCATTGATAATCGGTGCGTCGGGCCGTCTTTCCGGGGTGTTCCCGCCGATGAATTCCGCTCTTGTTTCGGATGCGACGTACGGGTTGAACAGAAGTGGGAGGCATAATGCGACGCCCGCGGCCCGTAAATGCGATTCACGCAACGTCTTCATAGATTCCTCCACACCTCTGATGATCGCCTAGCCGACGGTACTCATTGGAAGCGAAGCAATTTTCGTGCCATACTTGTGTCGATTTGTTATATTGTTGTATTTGCTGACTAATTTGGATACAGCCAAGCGAGACTGTTGACCGCCCGTATTAAAAAACATGACAATATGTCATGCCAAAATACGCTGAAATCGAATATTGTATGAAAGTCGGTAGTTTACGGTCTGCCAAATTGTCACTCAGCAACAGATGAGTAGGATCTACGTCGATTCATCGAACTCAGCCCGCATCCAAGCATTTGGAGCTTTTTGGCGAGTTTCCTTGCCCTGCTTGCTTGAATACGTCGTACTTTGAACCCGTGTGGAATCTGCGTGATCCGGGCCGCTCAGGTGGAGAGTCAGTTCACGTTAGTTTTTAGATTGTAGGTTGCGGTCAAAGTTATCGGGTACACGAAATCAAACGAGAAAGTGGTTTGGCCTACGAGGAAAAAATGCAGGATGCGAACGGCATCGTGGTCGAAGCGTACCTTGATACCTCCACAGGCGAACTGGTGCCTTACTTCAATATCGACGACGACATTGTTGGTCTACTGAGCCGTCATCTGTGACATTTCATGTTTCGCGCTTTTCGAAATGCTCAACCAGCTCAACAGTCGGGCATTCCATTCCCCCAACTCGATCCGGATGTGCCGCATGCATTGTCCGTCGTCAAAGATTTGTGGAAGGCAGGCGCGCAAGTTCGCAGAGCCCCGTCTGCAGCGGGTGCGTCCATGGTTCGCCCTTAGGCCGGCGGCTTTCGTCATCTAACTCACCGTTCCGGGGATCCGGTCAAACTAGAAGAAGTCATCGAGCTCCAAATCCTCGCCTATTCTGCCCCAGGCTTGGCACCCGTGGCACCGCAAATCAGCCAGATGCTCAACACTGCCAGCACCAGACCGCCGATTTGCTGTGGTGTGAGCCGCTCACCGAACAGAAGCGCCCCCAGCCCGGACATGACGATAATCTGGGTCATGCTCGACAGCACAACGCTCTGGCCAAGTCCGCGTGCAAGGACCTGGGCATAGATCAGATTGCTGATCGCGAAGACGAGGAATGAAACAGTCAGGTCGCCAATGGCGCCCTGATCAGCAAATCTCTTTAGAAAAACACTGCCTGCCGTGAATCCAAGGCTTGAGGCAAGAAGGCTGATCCAAATTGTAGAAAACACAGCGATACCTCATTGAATGACGGTTCTGCAGCGTTGGACACGTTCAGAGTGGCTTCGACAGAAGAAGCACGTCTCCGGTGTAGTAGGGCTGACAGGGATGGAGGCGGACAGGACTTCGCGCTTGTTCGGCATAACCCAGTCGCCGATAGAGCCGAACAGCACCGAGATTCTGCTCAAACACCTGAATCGTGATCCGGCAGATACATTGGCCTTCCACAGGACTGTACAGTCGTTTGACCGACTTGAAGTATTGGTGAAAGGACAACTCGCTCATTCCGGCGGTTTTCGCCAGTTCCTGCACACTCTGTGGGGATCGAAAATCTGCTTCCACCTTTTGGATGACGGCCCCGCATATCTTGAACGGATGCGGGGGTTCTCAAAGAACAAGATCGCAGGGCGTATTTACTCTTAAACAATTGGGACGTTGTACTGGAAGCTGTCATCCGTTGAGATTGCAGCGAACGGCCGGATCGAGCCCTTTGCGGCACAGCGATTTGAGCATCTAATGTCTGCTACCTAGCATTCGATGCCACCATTCGCAAAATGAGGGATTCTGGGCACGAGGACTGCCACAAGACGCGAAGGGCATTTTCAGCCGCCTCAAGACGCCTCCGCTTCGTGCGTCTTCAGCAGCGAAAGCCCTTTGTAGAGCACAGCAATTATTTCCGCTTCCGTAATACAGAATCTGGCGGAAGGGGAGATGTCCACAGTGCCGTCGGCGCCTATAGGCGTATGCTCTCCACCGACACCTCGGACAGACAAGCCAAGCGGGCGACAAATCTCCTTCGCTTTTGCGTCAGTTCCATCCGCCGTCAGATTCGGAATTTTGATGTGCACCGATGCGCGCATCCCAGTCCCAAGATTTGTTGGGCAGGACGTGACAACACCATAGTCCAGCGAAGAAGCAAAGCTTAGGCCGTCGATCTTAGACACCTTGTCGAGCGCCGTCTTCAATCGGTCGAACACCCGGTTGAGAACAGAGCCTTTCTCCATGCACATGATCCTGAGGTGGTCTTCCTCACCGACCCAAATGATAAAGCCGCGGTCTTCGGAAACGTAGCAGCCGCGCCCATATGGCCAGTCTGCGGCGATTCCGGCGGCGGCCAGGTAGCGGTCATTGCTCATGTCCTTGAACATCACATGATCTGCCACCAGCGCCTGATAGGCCGCATCATCGATCTCATGCGGGTTACCGGGTGTCAGCGAATGATAGGCGCCGCCGTAATCCGGGTCAGCGATCAGGATACTGAACGCCTCCATCATCTTGCCTTCAAGCCTGACCCGGTCATCCCGACTCATCGCGCCAGGAAGCGGGAAGTCCGTGAGGTTTCGACCGACGCGCACGCGCATGGACAGCGCTGGCAGACCCAGAGCCGCAAGATCAAGCACGCCGCCGGATGGCAGGCCTTCAATGCCTTCAAGCGACCATTCGTTCACATGCCGCGCGTCTTCGTCGACCTTGTGATAGCGCGCCAAAACCTTGGCGAAGAACGGCCGAAACGCATCATAGTCGCTGGGCTGACAAGCATAGCATCCCATTTCGCTATCCGGGTTTTCAATGCCAGAGTTCAGGCAGTTCATAAGCCTGCCTTGCTCCGCCTCAGTCAGCGAGGCGAAGTAATCAGCGTCAAAGCTCTGCAGCGCCAGATTGCCGGGATGATCATCCTTCAAGGCAGCGATGCGCGAGATCTGATTATCAAAGCGCATCTTCACGCTCCGCCAGGTAGTTGGCGCAATTGATCATATCCTCGACCAATTCGTATTCGGGCAAGCCGATGCGCCGCCAGTTCGATACATCGATGCGATCCACAATTTCGGAATGCTCGCCAGAAGACCCTCGGGCTTGCCCATTGCGCTCGCGGCAGAGCCTGTCGATTTCTTCAAAGCCAATGGCCTCGATCAGTTTTGGAACCAGGATATGGACGGAGCCGCGCATGCCGGTGCCGATATTTGATGGGCAGCAGGTCACCGCGCCGAATTTTGGATGCATCATGAAGACGTCGTCTTCGCCGGTGATCGAACGAACGCCGTCTTCAATTGCTTTCGCGGCCTGGCTGAGACGGGCAAAGACAGCTTTCACTTCACCGCCCTGCTGCATCGAGATGATCCGAAGATGGTCGCCCTCATTCACCCAGTTCACGAAGGCCTTGTTCTTGCTGAGGTAAACGCCGCGCCCGTGCGGCCAATATTCATGGTATCCGCTCGCCGCCTGCATCCGGTCGCCGCCGCGGAACAGGAAATGATCGTCGATCAGTTTTAGCCGCTCAGCATCCGTCATAGTCGAATGGCGGTAGAAGTCGCCGACAAGGTCTGATCTCTCGGGAAGGGTCGTATA
The DNA here is from genome assembly GCA_024222475.1 of Gammaproteobacteria bacterium. Classification (GTDB taxonomy): domain Bacteria; phylum Pseudomonadota; class Gammaproteobacteria; order JAAEPA01; family JAAEPA01; genus JAAEPA01. Next base: position 4,203 of record JAAEPA010000666.1, read on the forward strand.
CACCTTTTCCATGAGGTCTGCGATTGCTTCCCGGCTTTTCCGGCTGCCGCCGGGGTTCAGCGGGAACATCGATAGATTGCGGGCGACGCGGATACGGGTCGAAATGATTTTCGTCTGTGCGCTTTCGCTCAGCTCCACCGATATCCGGTCTGGGTCCATCCGCTCAGCAGGCGTTCCTTGCAGATCACTGCCGTTTTCCATCGAAAACCCTTTGTGGTATTTTTCGATCACCGGATAAAAGAACTCTGAAAAATCGTCATAGGACTCGCGGTCACCGGCATGGCAGCCGACAAAGCTGTCAGGATGCATCACGCCTGTGTTGATGGCGCGCGCGAGTGTCCATTTCGCAGGACCGCTGCTTTTGCGGTCTTTCAATTTGTCCCAAAGCTCAGGCGTACAAACTTGCGCTGTGAGGGACGTGTGGTCGGCCGCTCGGGCCGCATTCATCTTTTCAGAGGGATATTCGTTATTTGCGAGAGCCTCTTCATATTTGAAGTCATAGTCTGGATCATAGGCGTTTGTAGACATCGCTTCCCCCAAAGTGCGCCTGCATCTTCACGTCTTTTGCAAGCATTGCCTGAGCATCAGTCCAGCCTTCGGTTTATTGTAAAGGAGATGGTGCGAAACACCAGTATGCCGAGTTTTTTTTACGAATGCGCTGCAGTGTTACCCTGTGAACGTCCCGGTTTAGTTCCGCCCCATTGCTATCAATATTTACAGTGACATAAGTGAATTATGGGACAGGCTGCCTCTCGTCCGACAATGGGTGCTGGGGTACATTCCGATCCGAAGCTGACGTTGGCAAAGCGACGGCGAGCGTCAACTAAGTCCGGAGGCCGTGTGAAAACTTAGCACGCCGCTCAAATCGTAGAACGATGTTCTCTGGATAAGGGAGCCGCAACTGTCACGGAGTAAGGATTTCCCGCCCTTGCGCAGGCAAGGAATTGTGTTCTCGGGTCCTGCGCTGAAGTCGAGTTTTTACACAGTCTCTCCGCATTCCGGTCATCTGATCTGATAAAGATGAATGGCTGCTTCGCATTGGAAATGCCGACTATTCATCAAAACAGCATACGCAAAAACGCAATGAAATTATATATTTGTGGGGATATTGTATTTGGCAGAAGAGGACTCACAAATAGCTAATAACATTTTGAAAAAATTGAAGAAATAGAAATCGGAAATTCCTATGTACCCCCGGTGATACCCCAGTTCTCTTTTTAAGTAGAGGTTGGATGCCATATGGAGGAACGTACCATCTCGACAGAAACATCATTTGTTGGGAGATTGTTGGCTATAGTGCGGAAACCTAAATCAGCTCGCAATGGTGTGACGTTTCAAATATGCGTGGTTCTTTCCGATCATCGGCTGTTAGCCTCCAGCACAGAAGTGGAAATAACTTTTGTCGGACGAATCTGCTCCAAAGTGAGTAGACTGAAATTTTGGCACCTGTGAATTGGGACAGGCAAACGAGTAAGTTTAGGCTCGTATTAACTTGCAAATTTACTGATCCTATTTGGCAGTTAAATCCGTGTGATTTCAACACTAAGTATAGTGCGGCAGCGTCGATGCAACCATGCCATTCATTCCGCAGTCACAAAATGGTATTTCTTTTTCTACTATAGGATGTATAGTAGTTGTAATACTTGAGATTGGGGAGTCGAGCTAAATTCATTCAGTTGCCTAAACCTTTTGGTTGGGTGGACAGTGTGTTCGTGTATGACGGTAAGGCTGCTTAAATCGCAGCTTGAGCATCCATACTATGACGTTCGGGTCTCTGAAGTCAGAAAAGTCGAACATCAGGCGCAGGTGGCTTCAGCATGACCGCGGGAACTGGGTTGTAGGATTGGAAATTTCAGCAGGTTTAAACGATAGGTACTTTTGCCGAGTAAAATCCAGCTTGAATTTTCATAACATATTTTCCCCGGTTCCGTTGGAGCAAAATCGGCCGATTTTATAGTCGTGAACGCAAACAAGGAGTTGTACTCAAAATGATCAGAAGCTTGGCCTGCACAATTTTATTGGCAATGGTCGAATTGCATCCCGCGAACGCAACAGGCCAGAACAACGCTGGGATTCTCGATGATGGGGGTAGCCCTCCGGCGGTACTGATTGAGAAGGCTGGGGAGATGTTTTCAGGACTACTGGCCGATCAGGTGGCAGCTCAAATAACTGCAGATTTACAACAAGCAATCGTAGAAGATCCCTCTTGGCAATCTGATCGGTCGATCGGGACATTGTTCCTTGCAAACATTTTCTATCCGAAAGTTGGCATTGGAGAATACTATGGAACACCACAAGTAATCTGGAACGGATTCGACGTGAAGGCGCAGCGGCCCACTTTTGTCTATTCAGCATCCAATTTCGCCTACACCACCGCCAACGGCCGCGTTATCACACCAGGGCTCATGAATACAGACGGTGGCAGCATACCCAAGGTCCTTCATTCAATAGGCGACTTCACGCCTTGGGGATATGGCCCCGCCTACATCATACATGATTGGCTGTTTGTTGCGTATAAATGCGGAATTCAGCCGGACGATGATGTTTCTTTCGAAGAATCGGCCGAGATGATTGCTGAGATGATTAAGACGCTCATGGAGACTGGCTTCGTCAACTATGACGGCGAAACGCAAATATTCCCGAAATCCAAGGATACATTGTATCTGATTTATCAGGCGGTGAAATCACCGGTCGCGCGTGCGCTTTGGAACGATCAAGCAAGTGTAGTCTGCCGTTGAGGTCACGAAGTCATGATATCAGGGTATTTGCCAGCTTTAGTTCTCTATACAACTGCAATAATGTGCTGGATGGCGGCAGGAGTAAATGCGCAATCAGTTTCGCAATTGACTTTCACTGCTGCAAATCCGTCGAGTGAACAGCCACCCCTCGGCCCTTCGGCGGTAGTGTCGTCTATGGGTCGGATTGCGATCGCGAACGAGGCCGACCGTACAATTAAGATCTTTGAAACGCTTGCGCTAGACCAGGTCTTGGCGGAAATAGCCTATCCGAGACATGTCAAGAAAGTACAGGAGATAAGGATTACGCAAGAGGGTGAGAACGCCGGTGGGATAGTGCACCACTGAGCGGCATTATGTTTTTGCCGCAGACGGGATAGTTTTTCCGTCCTGCTAAGCTTTCCGTTTTATCGGAGGGCGGGGTTGAAGCGAGTGGAATTATACGGTCGAGTTCGCCG
>JAAEPA010000667.1 GCA_024222475.1 Gammaproteobacteria bacterium
GGGCGATGATGCTCGCCTTGAATTCTTCAGGGTACTGTTTCATCGATTACAATCTCACGGGTCAGGTGGTGAGGGGCCAGCGCCGCGCCCGCTGGAGGCTAACGGGAAGGAGCCCGTAGGGCGACTGGACGTTAGCCTCCAGCGGGCGCGGCGCTGGCCCCTCACCACCTGACCCGTGAGATTGTAATCGATGAAACAGTACCCTGAAGAATTCAAGGCGAGCATCATCGCCCGGATGTTGCCGCCGAATAATGTCAGTGTTCCGGAGCTGGTCCAAGAGACCAAGATCCCAAAGGACACCCTGTACACCTGGCGCCGCAATGCCCAGAAGGGCAGTGCCCCGGCACAGGAGAAGAGCACCGATGGCCTGAGCAGCGAGGAGAAGTTCAACATCGTGTTGGAGACAGCGAGCCTCAACGAGATTAAACTTGGTGAGTATTGCCGCCGAAAAGGACTATTTCCTCAGCAAATTAGCGCGTGGCGGGAGGTCTGTACGCAGGCCCATGCTTCGCTTGCCTTCAAGGATGATCGCAAGACATTACGTCACCAGACCCAGGAGATTAAACGGTTGGAAGCCGAACTGCGGCGTAAGGAGAAGGCACTGGCGGAAGCCGCCGCTTTGTTGGTACTCCAAAAAAAAGTCCGCGCACTCTGGGAGGAGCCAGAGGACGAAAAATCGACCTTCTGGAGCGCAAACAGGTGACCGCCTGGATCAACGAGGCTTGTACCGCCGGAGCCCGTCTATCGAAGGCCTGCGAGGTGCTTGAGATCTCGGTGCGCACCCTGCAACGCTGGGGTGAAGATGGCGCAGTGAAGGCCGATGGGCGCGAGCAGGCCAACACCCTGCACGAACCGGCGAACAAGCTCTCAGAGCAGGAGCGTCGGCAGATCCTCGACATCGCCAATGCCCCGGAATTCGCCCACCTGTCACCGAGCCAGATTGTGCCGGCCTTGGCCGATCAGGGCCTCTACGTCGCCTCGGAGTCGAGCTTCTATCGCGTCCTGCGCGACGCCGCCCAGTTAGCCCACCGGGGCAAGGCAAAGCCAGCAACACGCCAGCGGCCAAAGGCACTGCAGGCCGATGCTCCGAACCAGCTGTGGAGCTGGGACATCACCTATTTGGCCACCACCATCAAAGGAACGTTCTTCTACCTCTACCTGCTCATGGACGTCTTCAGCCGCAAGATCGTCGGCTGGGAGGTCTATGAGACGGAATCGGCTGAACATGCCGCCAAGGTATTCCGCAAGACCTACCTGCGTGAGGGCATAGCAGGCGATTCCCTGGTGCTGCATTCGGACAACGGCTCACCGATGAAGGGCGCCACCATGCTGGCGACACTGCAAAGGCTCGGAGTCATGCCTTCGTTTAGTCGACCATCAGTCAGTGATGACAACCCTTACTCCGAGGCATTGTTCAAGACTCTGAAGTACCATCCAGGCTTCCCCGACAAGCCCTTCGACAGCCTTGAGGAGGCCCGAACGTGGGTAGCCGGATTCGACCACTGGTACAACGAAATCCATCGCCATAGCGCTCTGAGATTCGTGACACCGGGCCAACGCCATCGCGGCGAGGATATCGCTATTCTTGAGCAGCGCCACCAGCTCTATGAGGCGGCTAAAGTCCAGCACCTTGAACGCTGGTCAGGATCGACACGGAACTGGGCACCTGAGCAAGTCGTTTATCTGAATTCTGGTAAGCCTACGAAAATGGAGGGAGCTATCAAACAAAAAGCGGCATAAAAATGCGACACCTTGCTTGACAACGACCGAGGAATAGGTTTTGCCTCCATCCGATCAGTGGTGACAGACATCTTTGTTAGCCGCCGTTTTGGTTTTGCAGGCAAAATACACCCTTCACTATTCAGGCTTTAATTTCGTTCGATTGTAGCACGGAAGACCCTTTTCATGCGCGCAGATATTCATCATCGCGTGGGAGGTACTAATCAGTACGTCTACAGACAATTCCTGTTCATTTTCTTATACTGCGCTGGGATACTCACTTCCGGAGCTTTGATCTTGAGCACTTATAAGAAGATGAAAATAAGGCGTGATGACTGGAGAGCTAAAGCAGTAACGGCCAAAACATCGCTTCGCTTTAAAAAAAAGAACATCGCCGAATTAAGCGTGAGCGTGATGCATACAAGCATGAATTGCGTAACGCTAAACTGGCAATCGAAGAACTAAAGAAACAAAAAACAGGATTGACCGTAAGCAATAAAACCAGTCTTGTATTCCTGGCGTTACAACTTTTTCTTATCGCTCGTATTAGCTTCAGGGGGATCACCAGAGTATTGTCTGTATTGGCACCCTGGCTGGGATTAAACAAAATACCTTGCACTCAAACGGTCATTAACTGGGCGACCCGACTGACCATTGCCAGGATGAAGGATGCCTTGCCGCCGATCCACCCTGAAACTGGTATCAAGCTGTTTTCAAATGGGTTTATCCTCATTATGGATGCCAGCATCGGTCTGGGAAAAGGCAAAATCATGACCGTACTCGCACTGGATGCCAACCACTATTTGCACAACCCGGGTGTTGCACCCTCGTTGCAGCATGTGAACTGCGTTGCGGTCTGTGTCGCCGATACCTGGACCGGCGAGACCCTTGAGGTGTTATTAGAAAAGGTCATTGAGCAGATTGGCAAGCCTCTGGCCTATCTTAAAGATGGGGGAACAGATCTTGGCAAGGCCGTCAGGCTATTAGGCGAGAAAAATATCTCCAGTTTATCCATTGATGACGTTTCTCACATTGTCGCCAATCTACTCAAGCATGAATATAAAAAGCATCCGTTGTTTGATGTGTTTATCAGTACCTGCGGCAACGTATCAAAAATGCTCAAGCAGACAATTTTGGCTTGTCTCGCACCGCCGAAGGTCACTACAAAGGCCCGATTTATGAATCTTCATTGTCTGGTTAAATGGGCATCCCGTCTACTCAAACTGTCTCCAAAAGGCAGGGCGAGCAAAGGCTCATTGCTGCAGAAATTACGGGATTGTTTTGATCAACTACCACAATGCAAAACATTTATTAATGATTTTCTGCTCGACGTTGAACCTCTCATGGCCTGTCAGGAAATACTCAAAAACAAGGGACTGAGTAAAAAGAGTGTTGATCAGTGTCGCCCAATTATCAATCGTATACCCAATACCTTTATTCGCGAGGGTTTCATGGATTGGCTTGAGAGGCATCTCATGATGGCAAATACGCTTGGTTTAGATCAACATGGGATGCTCATCAGTTCGGACTGCATCGAATCATTATTCGGTGTCGCTAAACGTCACGGTACAGGGGAAATTAAGGACGCCAATCGCATTGCGATGCGTATCCCTGTGTTGTGTGGTGCACTCACCTGGCAGGATGCGGAAAGCGTTCTCAATATTAGCGTGAAAGAGCAACAGGAATGGGAGGGGTCTGCATCGTCGCTCACTAAGCAGCGTCGAGAGGTATTGGAACAGGGTGGAAGCCTTGTAAAAATCAGCCGAGATGATGCAAAACCAAATGTGGAGTTGATTGCAAGTTCAAAAAGCGGTCAAAACCGCCCTAAAAGGAATGATAAAACAATAGCTTAC
>JAAEPA010000668.1 GCA_024222475.1 Gammaproteobacteria bacterium
ATGGTAATGGCGTGGCTATTATCAGAATTTAATTGCCAAACCTTCAGCTGTTTACAGGCTTCACGCAAAACCCACTGTCCGATTGGCAGAATCAGCCCCGTCTCTTCCGCAATTGAAATGAACTCGGTGGGGGAGATGAGGCCACGACAAGGATGTTGCCAACGCAATAGTGCTTCAAATCCCTCTAACTTGTCAGTCCCCAAGGCGATGATAGGTTGATAATATACCTGAAGCTCCTGCCTTTCGATCGCTCGGCGTAGATCGGTCTCTAACCGCCAGCGGGATTGAGCGCTAGCCTGCATGCGTTCGTCAAAGAGTTCATGGCGTCCTTTTCCGAGTATCTTGGCGTGGTACATGACCGTATCTGCATCCCGTAACAGCTCATCAGGCGACTGGTAACCCGTAGTGCTTGGCGCGATGCCAATGCTTGCTGATATGAAGACCTCATGGCTATTCAGATTGAACGGAGCGGATAGCCGAAGTTGAATTCGCTCAGCGATCTGGTGTGTTTCATTTATGTCTTCGATGCCGTCGAGCAGGATCGTGAATTCATCACCACCAATGCGTGCGATTGTATCCTCTGGGCGCACACATTTCTCAAGCCGCATACCTGTTTCTATAAGCAGTAGATCACCAATATGATGTCCCAAGCTATCGTTTATCACCTTAAAACGATCGAGATCAAGAAACAGAACTGCAAATATATAATCGTTATATCGTTGTGTGCGCTGGATGGCGTGCTCCAGACGGTCCATAAATAAGACCCGATTGGGTAGTCCCGAGAGCCTATCGTGAAGCGAATCATGTAACAAACGTTGCTCCAATCGTTTACGCGCAATAGCCTGAGTCAGTACATCAGCCACATTCTGGATGAAGTGTCGGTCACTGTCGGAAAAATTCCAACGGTTTTTGGTATAAGTGCCCAGGATACCAAAGGGAAGACCCTCATTATCTCGTATGACTACGGTCATACTGCTGACGATGCCGTGTTCATTAAGTA
>JAAEPA010000669.1 GCA_024222475.1 Gammaproteobacteria bacterium
AAGCGCGATGCGACCCATCTGAAGTACTTCAAGCAATTTGAAGATCTGCGTGATTCCGTCCTCAATGCCTTTAAATCCTACCTGAAGGATGCCTCAAAAGTGTTTTGTGTGATGACTAAAATGCGTGAGGTATTTGGACTAAGTCACTGAGGAAGTTTGGGAAACTATTTATGTGAAAAACTATAGTTGGGGTAATAGGAGTCTACTTCTTTTCGCTTTCTATCTCATCAACAGGCTAGGGTTGGGGCGCGTAGGGCGGGTTACACCCGCGGACGTTTTACCGCTGTTATTTGCACCTACAAAGATGGTTGTCTCATTATCAAAGTCGATATGCGTTAAGCGAAACCTTCGAAAATTCTGAATCTCAACAAATCGGATTTTCATTTCGACATCTCCTAAGTTCCCTTTAGTGTCTTAACCGAGTCAATTAATCTATCCGCTCCCGTACCATGTACCCTTGCCTCTGCCGTGCTGGGTTAAATGCTTTGCCCTCACCAACGATTGCAGGTGTTTCTTGACGGTGTTGCGGTTAGCACCGGTGATTTGGATGATCTGTCCGATTGTTAATCGTCCATGTTCTCTTGCAAGCTCCAGGATTTCTACGGATAGCGCTGGCAGCTTATCGACCAGAATACGTTCGCGCTTGATCTTTTTCTCTAAACGCTTTTTTTGCTGTTGCAGTGCGTGCAGAAAATAAGTGACCCAAGCCTGCCAATCCGGGGTATCGCTGCGGATCGTACCCTGCGTGTTTCGCAGGGCGAGGTAATACTCTTCTTTGGTTTGTTCGATCACGCTTTCAAGCGAGCTATAGGGCACGTATGCATAGCCGCAGCGCAAGAGCAGAAGCGTTGTCGATATCCGTGATAGCCTGCCGTTTCCATCCTGGAACGGATGGATTTCCAAAAACACGACTGTAAACACAGCAATCACAAGAAGCGGATGAAGACGGTCTTCGTCCAGGGCCGTGCGTACCCATTCCACAAGTTCCCTCATGAGGCGCGGTGTATCGAATGGTGTCGCCGTTTCGAAGACAATACCGATTTCTTTGCCCTTCGCATCGAAAGCGCTGACATGGTTCGGGTTGGTTTTGTAATCGCCCCGGTGCCGTTCATCTTTTGCGCTGTAGACAAGCAGGTCGCGGTGCAACTGCTTGATGTGGTTTTCTGTGATGTCGATTGCACCGGCATGCGCAAAGACCGTTTCCATGACCTTGGCGTATCCGGCGACTTCCTGTTCGTCGCGCGTCCCGAACTTCTTGATTTCCAGATTGGAGAGAAGCCGTCCAACCTCCCTGTCAGAGAGCTTGCTGCCCTCGATCCGTGTGGATGAGCCGATGCTCTCGATCGTGGCAACCCGGCGCAGGGCTGAAAGCCGCTCCGGTGCCAGTGTGCCAAGGGCTCTCCACGCGCCCTTGAACTCATCCAGTTCCGCGATGAGCGAGAGGATTTCAGGCGTGATTGTCAGGGTATCGGTGTTTATAGTCATACCCATATAAATACCCATAAATACCCAAAAAGGCAAGCTTAATCGTAGTAACCAGAAAATTACCCATAAATTCCTATAAATACCCAAAAGACTTTATGGTATCCGGGCGTGCTCTACGGCTTGCGCCGCTGAGCCTGTCGTCTCTCAGCCCATGCGGGTCACGATCACTGATGCGAAATATGGTTCGCTTCCACAGAAAGCGAGCTTTTCACGCAAAGATGAGGGGCTCTTGTCCTCCCTCAAAATCCAGAAAAATAGACGGTTTCCCCTTGGCGCTTCGCTGGGCGGAGCCTCCGCGATTTTTCTGGATTTTTTCACCAGCGCCTTAGTCGCCCTAGTCGGCAGAGGTTCATGAGTGCGCGCTAAGCGCTTCTTGAACCTCAATACCGAATGAAAGGATAAGACGATGAGCAGTGAAATCAGAATCTATGTGGCGGACCTTGCCGCTTACAACGCGGGGAAATTACATGGTGTATGGATCGACGCGAGCAGCGACCTTGAAACTCTGCAGGAGCAGGTGAGTGTTATGCTGGCGTCCTCGCCGGAGCCTGACGCCGAAGAATATGCCATCCATGACTATGAAGGCTTTGCAGATTATAGCCTCTCGAAATATGAAGGGCTTCAATCGGTTCATGAGATCGCGTGCTTTATCGAAGAATATCCGGATTTTAGCGGGGCGTTGTTGAATCACTTCTCTGACATGGAGGAAGCCCGGCGATCGCCTCTGGCCAACGTATATCCACGCTCTTTGAGCGCTTGCTGAAACGCGCTTTGATTATCACTGACCGCCCAGCAGTCCTGAAAGACGCGCTTTATCTCACGGGGATTTCTGCCGATCCGTTTGGCTTGCTGCCACTCTGCCAGCGTG
>JAAEPA010000670.1 GCA_024222475.1 Gammaproteobacteria bacterium
ATCGTTGGGGTCGCGGCCTTCAATATCGTCTCGACGCTGATCATGCTGGTTACCGATAAACAAGCGGATATCGCCATTCTCAGAACCCTGGGGTTAACGCCGGCAAAGGTCATGACCATATTTCTCGTTCAGGGTACGATCATCGGTTTGTTTGGCACTCTGATCGGGGTGGCGGGGGGAGTAGCGCTGGCGCTTAATATTGAGACCCTAGTGCCCGCAATAGAGAGTCTGCTAGATACCAAGTTTTTATCGCCGGATGTTTATTACATCAGTGATCTGCCTTCTGACGTACATTTAGAAGACGTCATAAAAATCGCTCTGGCGGCGTTTTTCATAACGATTATAGCCACCCTCTATCCTGCTTGGCGGGCAGCCCGTACTCAGCCGGCAGAGGCGTTGCGCTACGAATGATCACCATGACATTACCACCAGAATCTCAAGCCCCAGTCATCGATTGTCGTCATTTGGCAAAAACCTACACCGAAGGCTCACTTGCCGTGGAGGTGCTCACCGATGTTAGTTTGCGTGTCGAGGCCGCCGAAAAGGTCGCTATCGTCGGGTCATCAGGAAGCGGTAAAAGTACCTTGCTGCATCTGTTGGGTGGATTAGATATCGCCAGTGCGGGTCAGGTATTGGTCAACGGCAGCGACATGGGGGCACTAAAGGATGCTAAGCGGGGGAAATTACGCAATCATGCCTTGGGTTTTATTTATCAATTCCATCATTTGTTGCCGGAGTTCAGTGCGCTGGAAAACGTAGCCATGCCGCTGTTAGTGCAGGGCATCGCACCATCCGAGGCGATGCAAAGTGCCACAACATTACTCGACCGAGTAGGACTTGCCGCTCGTTTGCGACATAAACCCACGGAACTCTCAGGAGGTGAGCGTCAGCGGGTGGCTATCGCCCGTGCCCTGATTACTCAGCCGGCCGCCGTGCTCGCGGATGAACCGACCGGCAACCTGGATCGGAAAACGGCTGCTCAGGTTCAAGACTTAATGCTGAACCTGAACGAAGAAATGCATACCAGTCTGGTAATTGTCACCCATGATCTGGATTTGGCTACTCGGATGGATAAGGTCTATCACCTGGAGGATGGGCGGTTGCTGGAACAATAAGGTCGTAGCTCTCACCCTAACCCTATCCCAGAGGGGGAGGGAATTTGATGAGGGGGACTGAACAGTTATTATCGCCACTCCTGGATCGGAACCGCCGTCACACTGTTCTTAGGTGAGCCTTCGATGACCCTGTCGCTGAAGGTCAGATATACCAAGGCGTTTCGGGCCGGGTCATAGAAGCGTACCACCTGCATGCTCTTGAATATCAGCGAGGTCCGTTTCTTGAAGACCTCATCACCATTGGACCTTCCCGACCGCACATCATCCGGTAGGGAGATAGAACCGGTCTGCCGACAAGCGATCGAGGCGTCGGAGGTGTCTTCCGCTACCCCTACCGCTCCAGAAATACCACCGGTCTTGGCATGGCTCAGATAGCAGGTTACACCTTTTATTTCCGGATCATCGAAGGCCTCGATGACAATCTTGTCATTCGGCCCCAGGAATTTGAACTTAGTGCTGACGCTGCCGATCTGTTCGGCATGAAGGGGAAGGGCGATAAGGCCGATCAGTATTAGCGATATACTTAAGGTTTGCATGGTTTTGGCTATTAGTCCGGATATTTTATAAATTGCACACGCCCTAGCTTGATCCTTGTTTCCACAAGAAATTTTTCTCAGTCGGCCGTAGTCGTGGATACGCCGCCTCTTCGAAAAATCCCTTGTGAAAACAAATCTCTACGCGATCATCGCGCGAATTCATGAAATGTCCGGGTTAGATACTGTCCTCTGCATGGGCGCTGCAGTTGCTGAGTACTAAGCGCGGTGGGTCGGGGTAAAAGATAAAGGGGCCCGCCTTTTTGAGGGCGCTGAGCCCGAGTAGATTGCGGGTCGCTCCGGGCAGCACAGCGGCTTCAACATCATGTATTGTGCAATTATTTCCAACATTAACAGTGCCCAGCCGGTAGACGGGAACGATGCTTCGCGAACCGTCCGCCATCCTTGCATCGAGTCGTTTCACATAGATCGCCTGTCCCTTCTGCTGAAGGATCTCTAACATCTGTTCGTTAATGGTCATATAGGATGAGCCGGTATCGAACATCATCTCGACATCACCATAACCCTCTATCTGGCAGGGTAGGTAGTAGGTGGAGGTCCCCCGGTCTCTCATGGGTATACTGCTGTCAAAATCCGAGGCAAGTGTAAAATTGCTGAGTACGATGGCTAACAGGAGGGATATGAATGAACGTCCCGGTGTTAGATGTCGCCAGAAGACAGTGTCTATGGTCATGCGCCTCCGATATTAATTAATACCTTGGCATTATCTAATCAATATACCCATCAAAGCAAATTTAACCTGGATATTTCATGAATTTGCGCGATGATCGCTTTAGAGATTTGTTTCCACAAGGGATTTTACGAAGGAGCGGCGTATCCACGACTACGGCCGACTGAGAAAAATTTCTTGTGGAAACAAGGATCAAGCGAGGGCGTGTGCAATTTATGAAATATCCGGGCTAAGAACTAATAAACAAGTGAAATCCTGTTTCAAAACCTGGGAGGCACGCCCATTCCAGGTCCTGCTTCCTGTGGTGGTGGCGGTGGTGGAGAGGTGTGGTGCAGCACCATATGCCAGCCCTGACCAGCCTGACGATAGACGTTGGTGGCGATGAGAGGGGGTGGTTTTTGCGTGGGATTGGCCTTGAAGGTGAGCTGCTCATGGACGATATGAATGGCCACATCTATCATCTCGATCCATTGTTGATGATGTATCTCGATCTCCATTTCGGCCCCGAAACTAAAAACCTCCTCCCAGCTGCTACGCACTGCCGCACGGCCCCGCACCTGTTCGCGCATAGGCTGAATGCAGGCGATGTCGTTCTCACTGGCCCAAGCACTCATCATTTTATCCAGGTTGTTTTCTTCGAAGGCGTCGTAAAAAGCGTCTTCGGCGTCTTGTGCGGTTTCGAATAGTTTTGCCATGATTACCCCATGTTAATTCGATGAATATGTTAGGTTAACAGCCAAATAATCTCCAGTACTGGAAAAAAATGGCTCGAATACTTGCCGTAGGTATCGGCGCCTTGGACATAATCAATGAGGTCGAGGGCTATCCTCCCGAGGATGCGGAGGTGCGTGCCGTGGGTCAGCGTATTACTTGCGGGGGCAACGCCACCAATACCCTGACTGTATTGAGCCTCCTGGGGCATCAAAGTTGTTTGGCTGCTGTGCTGGCGAACGATTTTGCGGGGGAGCAGCTACGCCAAGGTTTGGTCCGTCATCACATAGATCTAGGCGCTTGTCGTATAGAAAGGCAAGGCAGGACTCCGACTTCTTATATCTGTCTCAATCGCCTCAACGGTAGCAGGACTATTGTCCACTACCGTAAGCTATCGGAATATAGGTTTTCGGATTTTGTCGGACTGGATCTATCCGCCTATGATTGGTTGCATTTTGAAGGCCGTAATGTTCAAGATACGCGCAACATGATTGATAGGGCAAGAAAAGAATATCCCGAGTTGCCTGTTTCTGTTGAGATAGAGAAATCCAGGCCGGGGATCGAGGTTCTATTTAAGGGGGTGGATCTATTGCTCATTGGGCAGGACTATGCACGTTCGAAAGGATTTACTGATCCGCAGCACTTTCTACTCGCCATGGCGGACCGTGTAGGTGATTGCAATATGGTTTGTGCCTGGGGCGCAGGGGGGGCGAGAGTGCAAGGGCGACATGGAGAAATGTATCTATGCCCGGCCTATATTCCCGCCGAGATCGTCGATACCCTAGGTGCCGGGGATACCTTTAATGCCGGATTTATCGATGCTCGGCTGCAGGGGCGGGGTCTCAAAGCGGCACTGGAGGCGGCAAATTATCTGGCAGGCAGAAAATGCGCCATGGTGGGGTATGAGGGACTGGCGTTATCATAGAGTAATTCCCTCTTCGATGGTCTCGACAATCGCTGAGGTAAGCTGTGCCAGCTGCTGTTCGGTGATGATATAAGGCGGCATGATGTAAAGTAGTTTTCCAAAGGGCCTGATCCACACACCTTTGTCTACAAACCGGTGCTGAGCCCTGCGCATGTCTACGGGACGGTCGAGTTCCACGACCCCGATGGTGCCGAGTATTCGTACATCCACGACCCGTTCGAGTTGGGTGCAGGGAGATAGACCTGAGCGCAGCCATTGCTCGATGCATTTGATACTTTGCTGCCACGGGCCTTCCATTAACAGATCAATACTGGCATTGGCGATGGCGCAGGCCAGGGGGTTGCCCATAAAGGTGGGGCCGTGCATGAAAACGCCTTTGCCATCGTTGGAGATGGCATCACTGACCGCTGTTGTGGTGAGGGTGACCGCCAGGGTCATATACCCTCCCGTGAGGGCCTTACCCAAGCACATGATATCCGGTGCGATGCCGGCCTGCTCACAGGCGAACAAGGTGCCGGTACGGCCAAAACCGGTGGCGATTTCGTCTAAGATCAGTAAAACCTCGTAGCGGTCGCAAAGCTGACGTGTGCGGCGCAGGTATTGCGGGGAGTAAAAACGCATACCGCCCGCACCCTGAACGATGGGTTCCATGATCACCGCGGCGATCTCATCATTGTGGTCCTCGAGTATAGAGGCAAGACTGGCGATGTCTTGCTCGTCCCATGGATCGTCAAAACCGCAACAGGGGGCATCGGCAAAATAGTGTTTAGGCAATATGCCGGTAAACAGCTCATGCATGCCGGTGACTGGATCACAGACCGACATGGCGCCTGAGGTGTCGCCGTGATAACCGTGGCGCAGACTCAGTAATTTGTATTTTTTAGTTTGGCCTCGGCTCTGCCAGAATTGAATTGCCATCTTTATGGCAACCTCTACGGAAACGGAGCCGGAATCACTGAAAAAGACCTTTTCCTGGGGGGCGGGAGTGAGGCGCACTAATCTGGAAGCCAATTCCGTGGCGGGCCAATGGGTTAGCCCGCCGAACATGACATGAGCCATAGTATCTATCTGGGCATGCGCGGCGGAATTGAGTCGAGGGTGATTATAACCGTGAATAACAGACCACCATGAGGACATCCCATCAATGAGCTCTCGGCCGTCGGCCAGTTTCAAGTAAACACCTGAAGCGCTCACCACAGGGTATACCGTCAGTGGATCGATCATAGAGCTGTAGGGATGCCAAATATGTTCCCTGTCGTATTTCAGCATGGTCGATTGAGAGAGCTTTTTCATGGATTACCGTCAAGACAATGGGATTTAGCTTGGTAGGGGATTTAACATAGTCAACACCCTTGAGCGTGATTAATGCTGTTTCGTCCCTTGACACCCATGACGGATGGGTTTTCGGGTGCGCAGAGTGCGCCGAGTTTGTCGCAGAGCAAGGCAGAATAGGTAAGGCATAGTTATATTTATGGTTTGCGTGTTCTAACGCGGCTATGTGGCAAAGGCGGCGTGCCATGGGTCGGTGAAAACTCAGTCGTCATGGGTATATAGTAAGGGCAAGCATATCCTACTCGTTCATGGTGTGGCTACGGAGAACAGCGACCAGTCTAGATCAATTGCAGTCTAGAGGTGAAAGGAGAGGGGGAGGGGTAGAGACCTTTAGGAATGTAGGGAGGCAACAGAAAGGATTTACTATCTGGCTAGCCTGATCATGCGTATTCAGCAACGTCAAAATAGTGACGTGGCTGGCTACAAGCTTGTTGTCCTGCCTTGAATACGAACGATCATTCGGCGCCAGGTAGCATCTAATGATTGTCGGAATTATGAGGGTTCAGGCTCTGCTAAGCAATTCCAGCTTTACCTTTTCCAAGAGCAATATAGCCTCACTAATCGCCATGTTGTCTGATTCGTGCCAACAAACATCGCCATTGTTGTCTTTATATATCAAAACCGCTGTTTCGATACCGACTCCCTGTTCGGACAATACATTCAATATTCCGCGCGCGGGTTCCGAATGGATATATGAAATAGACACTGCAAACCTCCTTCTATACGGCCTATGGCCCTTAAGCATCACCATTTAACTGCTTCTGGCTCGCTGTTTTCCTTCGTACAAATTAATAACTGTCTGTCTTGTCTATAAAGCGTGCCGTTTCATGGGAAAATCTGAAAAAGATGGTGCATAGGCATGCAAAATCCGATCCGTACTCGCCAGGGATAAGCCGAAAGTTGGACGTCTACCCTAGAAAAAACAGCGTATGCTCGAAATCTCACATGATCGCGACATTCGGCAAAATTAGACAAGCTTGCCATCATCAAGTTTCTTCCCCTGTTTCTCGGTTACGGAACCTCGGCCATGACAAAAAAGGGAAAATCGCGCACGAACTACAGGTAATGATGGTGTAAAACTAATATTGAATCCGTAGTTCTCACATAGATAGAGCACTAGGAGAATTGTCCATTAACGGTTGACCACAACCTCCGGAAGAAACCAAAGACCGTGACGGGGGTGGCCGCATATAGGGCAAGGCGAAGTTGCGCAATGGTGTTCGACATGATTGACCGTTGTCTCTATTTAACCTGTGGTATTGAACGCAATTTGAGATTATCTTTAGGCATAGAACAATGCGGAACTATGACGTTGCCGATATTAGACGCTGTCTAGCCGGAGCACAATAACCTTGCCGGGCTTTCTGTCGGATGTTATCTGCCACCGGTCTTCAGTCTAGAAGCGTGATTAAGTTGCAACAGCATATTGGCTGGTTTGTTTGTATTTTAACCATTCTAAGCGTCGCATCAGCGTTGATTAGCCGTTGTCGTTGTCAATGTTATTCATAGCAAGGAGAATGTCACATTTATTAACAAAACCTTAATGTAAATGTAAGATGCATTTGTTAGTATATATACATGAATATGGGGTAGTTGGGGCATGATGAAAATCATACGGGCTGGTTTCGCAGCGCGTAGAGAATCAACCCTATTTGGAGTGATGAGGGACTGAGTTGTCCACTGTCTACGCAAAGTACTTAAAGGCTTACCGAAAGGTTACCGATCGCATCTTCGTTAAAGAAAGTTTACTAACGTTCTAGTTTCCCTCCTCACGACAAGAACAGTATCAATTAGGTTCGCCCGGTGCTTCCCAAACCCAATATTCTATTTGGAGCTATCTGTCAACTCTGCCGACAAGTTATCATTAGCGTAGGAGTATCTTTTAATAAGGTACAAATTCTTGACGGGTTTTAAGATCAGTTTCAAAAGTATAGAATCCAACTGCTTATGGATCAGTTTAAGCCTAAGCGCCTTTGGATAGTGCGCAATAATTTTGCAAATTCACCACTAAACGGTAATTAACCAGGAGTAGCAAATGGGATCAAAATCCGAAAGAGCAATCGAGAAATTAAATGCTCGCATCAAAAAGCTCAATCAAAATATACAAGCGATGGAAGAGAGGCTCGAGGGGCTCGGGCCGCAAGCCGGTGCCATGGGACTTACAGGCCCAGCAGGCCCGATGGGACCTCAGGGTGAGATAGGACCACGAGGCGCGGAGGGTCCCAGCGGGGCAGTGGGTGCTCAAGGACCAATAGGTGCTCAGGGCGAACCAGGGGTTGCTGGACCGCGTGGTGAGACGGGAGAAATTGGACCTCAAGGCGTCCAGGGTGAGCAGGGTGAACAGGGAGAGGCTGGGCCGCAAGGTGCAACTGGTGCGACCGGACCTGCAGGGCCCATGGGACCACAAGGTGAGACGGGTTTGGCCGGGCCGATGGGAGCTCAGGGTCCAATAGGAGAACTCCCCGCCGAGGAAGAAGAGGAAGCCGCAGAACTCACTGAAGAAGCCGTCGAAGAGGCTGAGGAGCTGGCCGAGGTAGCCGAAGAGGCCGAGGAGCTGGCCGAAGAGGCTGAGGAGCTGGCCGAAGAGGCGGAAGAAGCCGCTGAGGCAGCCGAGGAAATCGAAGAGGTTGCCGAGGAAGCTGAAGAGATCGTCGAGGAGCTTGAGGAAGAGGTTGCTGAAGCAGCTGAAGAAGCACCAGAGCTCAAAACGGTACCCACAGAAGAAGCAGCACCGGCTAAGGCAGCACCAAAAAGAGTGGTGAGGAAGCGTGTAGTAAAGAAAACTGCAGCGCCCAGAAAAACCACTACCAGCAGTTAAGTGCGAAGCCGTCTGATACTGGGGTGATCTCTGTGTAAGCGGGATATCGTATAGGATATCTCGTATCGGGATTCTCTGTATCGCCTCCTTGGGTCTTTACGATCTAAGGGGGTTTTTTTTGTCCTTAATTCACAGTTATCGGATAAGCGATCAAGACGGACGCGGTGTCAGCAGATCGAGGTGCAGCAGGAAATCGAGGACTCCTTAGTTGATGATGGGACGTGAGATATTTGAATTACTACCGAGTAGTCGGCATTTACCAAAGGGGTTATCAGGCAGCAGGATTATACAGACCTAGCACGTAGTTATTAACCAACTCCATTCTTAGAGCGCGGGGAACTCCGTTGCTAAGCCTTCCGCCTGTTTGGGCAATGAACTGTTTAGCCTGAGGGATCTTACAGATGTGACATGGTCGGTACACGCTTACAGGGTAACCATAGGGTAGCGAAGGCGTATCTGCTCGGCGTGCCAACGATTTGGCTAGTTTAAGCTCGGTTTGAAATTCTGCGACGTAGTTTCCAACCAGCTCGTCAATCTTAGATTCATATGACATAGATTTAAAAGACCTGGATTCACATCATGAGCGCATAAGGTCCGCAAGGAAATGAGGCCTTATTTGAGAGATATAACCCTGACAGGCTAATGTACGCACTCAGAAAGAATAGTTGCTTGTAATGATCTAGGTATTATAAGTATGGCTCTTTTCCCTTAATATTCAAGAGGGTCGATGTGACGGTGTTCATGTTCTGGTTAAAATAAAATTATTAAACCAGATAAGTAATATTCTTGCTCGGCATGGACGATGACCTGAACCCTTGATCGCAGTAGATTCCGCCTGTTCTGTTCGATGACAATCCCGATCCGGTTTGGCCTCAGCTTGCCTAATATACTGTCAGGGTAGTGTCCTTAATGTAAAGCAGATACTCCCTATTTTGATCGGTATCGATGGAATGAACGACAAAAACAAAAAAGGCGCTGTAAACGCAGCGCCTTTGGTGATCATCGAGAGTCTGTGATAGGTAATAAAATGGTGCCGAGGAGAGGACTTGAACCTCCGCGGGGTTGCCCCCACTAGCACCTGAAGCTAGCGCGTCTACCAATTCCGCCACCTCGGCATGGAGCATGGTATGATGGGAAAGGCGCAATTTACCTATCAATGGTATGGTTGTCAATTGCTGATCGTCGATGAACCGGAGGAATTGCATTGATTTCACCCAGAAGGCGATCATTGCACTGTGTCCAGAAGGGTGTGTTGCCTAATTAGTGCCTGAACGATCCATTCAGGACTAATTAAAATACTTGTAAGATGCTCATCCAAGCAGTTAGAACCCCTAGTCGTGAGAAGATATGAAGAGAAGACCTGCCGATCCCTATGCCCAACGTGAGGCCCACCGTTATGAGCGGCCCATCCCCAGCCGCGAGCTGATATTACAGATCATGCTGGAGGAGCAGAGACCGCTGGTCTTCAATGAACTCGCTGAATTGCTCAAGGTAGAGGAAGATGTGGATCTGGAGTCCCTGCGCAGGCGGTTGAGAGCGATGGGACGTGATGGTCAGATCGTGCGTAATCGCCGTGGTGGATATCTGAGCGCGGATCCGCAGGATTTGATTCGTGGCCGGGTGGTAGGACATGCCGATGGTTTTGGTTTTCTGGTGCCTGATGAGGGTGGCGAAGACCTGTTTCTGTCCGCTCGGCAGATGCGCTCGCTGTTGCATGGTGACCGCGCCTTAGCGCGTGTCATCGGCGTGGATCGTCGCGGCCGGCGAGAGGGGGCGCTGGTGGACGTACTGGAGCGTAATAATGAACAGGTGGTGGGGAGGTTTTTTACTGAAAGGGGTCTGGGTTTCGTGGTGCCCGATAATAAAAGGATCCATCAGGATATTCTCATTCCCCCCGAACATATCGGCAAAACCCACCCCGAGCAGATCGTTATTGCCGCGATCATGAAGCAGCCGAGTTCCCACAGTCAGCCTATCGGTAAGATCGTGGAGGTATTGGGTGATCGGATGGCCCCCGGCATGGAGATCGATATCGCCCTGCGCGCCCATGAACTTCCTTATCAGTGGCCCGAAGAGGTGAGTTTGGAGGTAAGCCGTCTTCCCAGTGAGGTGAATAAAAAGGCCAAGCGGGGCCGTGTTGATTTGCGTGACACCCCATTGGTAACTATCGATGGCGAGGATGCCAGGGATTTCGATGATGCGGTTTATTGTGAACGTCGTGGCAAGGATTGGCGGCTGATGGTAGCGATCGCCGATGTGTCGGCCTATGTGAAACTTGATTCGGCACTGGATCGCGAGGCATTTACGCGAGGTACCTCGGTCTATTTTCCCGGCCGGGTCATCCCCATGCTGCCCGAGATCCTGTCCAATGGCCTTTGCTCGCTCAATCCCGAAGTGGACAGGTTGTGCATGGTATGTGATATGCGCATCGGCGCGCGCGGGCGGCTCAAGAGCTATGAATTCTATCCAGCCCTGATGCGTTCCAAGGCGCGGCTGACCTATGATGAAGTGGCCGCCATGGTAGTGGACAAAGACAAGTCGGTGCGCCGCAAATATAAGCATCTCGTGCCTCATCTCAAGGATCTTTATACCCTTTACAAGGCGCTGCATACACAACGGATAAGACGCGGGGCCATCGACTTCGACACCACCGAAACGCGCATTGTTTTCGGTCCGGGTAAAAAGATAGAAAAAATTCTGCCAACCCAGCGCAACGATGCCCACCGGATCATCGAAGAATGCATGATTGCCGCCAACGTGTGTGCGGCGCGATTCATTAAAAAGTCGAGAATCCCGGGCTTGTACCGTATTCATGATGGTCCAGCTGAGGATAGGCTTCAGGAGTTGAGGGAATTTCTAGCCGAGTTCGCGCTGAATCTAGGAGGGGGAGATCGGCCAACGCCGAAGGACTATGCCAGGCTCGTGGTGTCCATCGGGGAGCGCCCGGATGCCCATCTCATCCAGACTGTGTTATTACGATCCTTATCTCAGGCGGTGTATTCTCCACAGAATACGGGGCACTTTGGCTTGGCGCATGATAAATATGCACATTTTACCTCGCCCATCCGGCGCTATCCGGATCTGCTGGTGCATCGCGCCATCCGTCATGCATTGAACGGGGGTAAGACGGCCAACTTCGACTACAGCAACAGCACAATGCTGTCCATGGGCGAACATTGTTCCATGACTGAACGCCGCGCCGACGAGGCCACCCGTGGCGCCGTCTTGTGGCTCAAGTGCGAGTATATGCAGGATCACCTCGGCAAGGAATTCGAGGGTGTGATCAGTGCGGTGACCTCATTTGGACTGTTCGTGGAATTGAGCGAGGTCTATGTGGACGGATTGGTCCATATCACCTCGCTGGAAAAGGATTACTTTCATTTCGATCCGGTCGGACACCGTCTCACCGGTAAACGCACCGGCCGCGTCTATCGTCTCGGAGACATGCTCAAGGTGGTGGTGAGCCGAGTGGATCTGGATGAGCGCAAGATCGATCTGAATCTCGCCGATTGGCCGCAGGACACATCACCGCGCCGAGGCTATCTCAGAAAAAGGCGAGAGCGAAAAAGATAAGTTATCCATACTCCTTGATTTGATGATCTGTTTCCCAATCCGATGTCCCGCAATCAGCTGATCTACGGCATTCACGCCGTGCTCGGTGCCCTTCGCGCTAATCCCGGGAATGTACTTGAACTATGGATGGACCAGCGGCGTCAGGATGCCCGCATGCGTGCTATCGTGAATGCCGCGCAGCAGCTGGGGCTCAAGGTGCAGGCCGTGCAAGGCAAGACCCTGCAACGGCTGGTTGGTGAAGCGGGGCACCAAGGTGTGGTGGTGCGTTACCGTTTGGGGCGTGACTTGGCCGAGAACGATCTGTTGAAGATATTGGATGGTATCGATATTCCCGCCTTGCTGCTGGTG
>JAAEPA010000671.1 GCA_024222475.1 Gammaproteobacteria bacterium
ACTGCGGCGCGCCACCCGTTGGCACACTGTGCCCAGGCGACTGCCTTCGACAGCCCCCAGCCCCAGCGCGCCCATGACGAGTAGATCGTAGTTACCGCTGTTGGTCTCCTCGGTCAGGGCGCGGTAATTTTTGCCCTCTGGAGAACGGCGCTTAAAGGTAATGTCTGCCTGCTGACAACCCCGCTCGGCCTGATCCAGATAAGAGTCGGTGATGATCGACAGGCCCTTGCTGATCAGATCATCGTGCACATCGCGTTGACGTTCCAACTCCTGTTCTTCACGAAACTGTTCCGGTAGGCCGCCCTCCATTTGACGGAAACGCAGGTCATGCAGTTTGGCAGCGTAGGCGTGCACCCCGGTGATTTGGGCATCGGTTGTCAGTCCGGCGAGGGCAATGGCAATATCCATGCCGGCATTGGCGTGATCCGAAGAGTCCAGGGCGATTAAAATACGTTGATAAAGTTCGGTCTGTTTACTTGGGGCTGTTGTGGATGGGCCTAAAAGGGATTGAGGCTGCATGACAGTCACCGTTTTAAATAAGCCTGGGCGCTGCTGCCACGAATAGCACCGATGATATAAACGATACACCCCAGGACAATCAACAAGAGATAAAAATCATTCACGATCAATCCCCCGCGCCAAAACAACATGCTGTCCAGTGCCCCAAGAAAGATCAGCACTACCCCGAAGAGCTTGGTCTTGACTCCTTTTTTGGATGTCTCGTCCTGCATGTGGGAGACCTCATGGGCCCGCCCCTGACTAGGCTGGCCGTGCACTTTTTTGCCACCCGAATTGTGCGGCGATGATCAGCAGCATCACAATCAAGGCCCAGATCAGCGGCTTGCTGCTGGCCGCGGGTTTGAGTA
>JAAEPA010000672.1 GCA_024222475.1 Gammaproteobacteria bacterium
ATTGACCACTCCGGTGGAATAGACCTGAGAGATAGGAGCCTGCAAGAAACGAAAATTGGCGTTGATATAGCAGTGTTCATGGTCTCGCTAACGGGAGCGATCAATCTGTTTTACACATCAAGATTAGAAGCAAGCCGCAAAAAGAAGCGCTGTCTGGAGAATATGATTTTCCTCTTAATTCTCGCTGCCCGTCGCTAACTCGGGATAATCTGTCTTGAACTTCAACCATGCGGATTCCGCGGGATAGGCAGCTTCCACCTCTCTATTCATGACTGCAAGGAAGTGGAAACCGTATTCATTGATGGGTTCTATCCAGCCTTTACTGAGTGCGCGCAAATATTTGCCAATGCTATAAATAACGTATTGTTCAATATCTGTATAGTTGTTCGAAAGCTGAACATCAAAGCCGCCTTGGAAAAAAAAGTTCATATGTGCCTCAGGTGCTGGGGCCTTGACCGTGTAGATGAGCTTTAACAGCTGGCTGATGAGTGAATCATCACTCAAGACCGAGACATGCCCCTGGTTGTATCCGTACTGGCGCCTCGATTGCGCCTGCGCAGGAGTGTATAACTGGCTGGAAAGGGGAACGACTCCATCGCTGTTTTCGCCGAGTTTGATTTTTGACGGATTGCCATAGGCATATATCAAGTGATGTTCTACGCGTTTTGGTATCGGTTTATTGTAGAGATCATGTATGAAATCGCCGTCCGGGTTGAGGTCGTACCAGGATGGCAGCACCAATGGCGCACTCTCTACGCCCCTTTTGGCGCGAGGGTGGCCACCAAAGGGTGTGGCTATGGATATGAACAGCTTGATATCGTTTTCTTTCGACGTGCCTGCATCGGAATTTAGCGACTTTCTGACGATCAGTCCGCCCATGCTATGGGCCACAACAACCAGCGGCATTTTGTCTAGCGGTATGATTTTGCCGGACAAGAAAATTTGGTAGAACAGTTGCGCCAATTTATCCAAGTCGGCGCCGGAAGGGTAATAGAAAAACCAGGGTTTGTATCGCTGTCGATCAAGCCTCTCCAACAAGGGCAAAAAATCGGTAATCGAGCCTTCGATACCGTGGATAAAGACGATCGGCACCTTGTATGGGAGGTCTTCTTCAAGCGCATAAAACATCATTGGTGCGACCTCCCCAAACGCGGCGGGATCATACATGCCCAAGGTTGCGGTAGAACGCGAAAATAGAGGATCATCAACCGCCCTGATTGTACCCTTCGGGTAGAACAGCGACTGCTTCTTCGCAACCGCTGCTGACCGTACCGGAATGCTTATATCGTAAAACTTGTGGGATGGTATGGTCGGGGTAACGATGATATCGCTACTGGCAACAAGCTCAGGGTCGCTTTTTTTATCTAAGCGGATCGGCACATGTGCAATGATTTCGGAGGATTCGTATAAATCGTCCTCGTTTAAGTCTGCCAACACGATCAACCGATATCCACCCGCGGGAAGATGAAGACCATAGTAAGAGTTGCTGCGCGCAAAATGTGTGACGTCAACGACTTCGTTTTTATCTCCGGCTTCCGTCAGAGCGGCCACTGCTAGAGCATAATCCTGGTAGGTGTCGTCTTCGTCCTTGAGGTTGCCGTATACATAAAAGGTATCCCTGGTTAAAAGATGCTTTAGTACGGCCTTCTTGTTAGTTCTTTTGAAACTACTTTCGTATCCAGCCTGTTTGAACGTATTTTGGAGGTAGGCGCAGCCGTGTATCAGTAGTCCACATATTAGAATACCGAGTATTTTGCCACTTATATTTATCATCATTCGCTGCGCGCCATGTCAGCTGGTCAAACGAGGGCGGTACCGTGACGACCTTCTCAAGATTACCCTCCCAGCTTACCTTGACTTTGAGTGACAGGGGTTTCTTTTGCTGCTTGTGGCGCAGGAGTTCGTGTAAGGCGAAATCAACCAGGTCACGACGGGTTTTGAGTCCGGTGGCCCTGAGGCCGGCCTCAGGGCCACCGGATCTTAACTTTCCTGGTAGGTTACAGTTTAAAGGTATCTCTTTTTACGGTTAAATCCTCGATCCGATCCAAATCAGGCTCAACGCCCATCCCGGGTTGATCTAGGGGAACGGTGACCATGCCTTGCGAGTTCATCGTCCATTCAGGGGTAACGATGTCCTGCGCCCAATAACGGTCGCTCGGAGAAACATCTCCGGGAAGGGTGAAGTTGGGCAGCGATGCCAGTGCGACATTGTGAGCGCGGCCAATACCGCCTTCCAGCATTCCTCCACACCACACGGGAATATCGTTTTTCATACACAAATCGTGTATCGCAAGAGAAGACGAGAAACCGCCTACCCGCCCTGGTTTGATATTGACGATCCGTCCGCTTTTCAGCGTCAGCATATCGTGTGTACGCTCGATGCCGGTGATCGATTCATCGAGACAAACCGGTGTTTTTAGTCGACGCTGCAGCTCTGCATGCTGAACATAATCATCCCAGGCCAAAGGCTGTTCCATCATGACCAGATTGAATTGGTCAAGCTGCATTAACACATCCAGATCATCGAGTGTGTAAGCATTATTGGCATCGACCATCAAGGGCGCATCAGGCCCTAGAGCTTCGCGAACGGCAGCTACATACTCAACATCCGCCCCAGGTTTGATCTTTAGTTTTATCTTGCGGTAACCTTGCGCAAGATACTGTCCGGCCTTGGCTGCCAGACGTTGTGGGTTTTCCTGAATGCCAATGGAGATCCCTGTGGCGATTTCAGTGCGGGTGCCACCGAGCCGCTTAGATAAAGAGATCCCTTGTTTGCGTGCGTCAAGTTCCCACATGCCCATCTCAACAGCGGCTTTAGCCATGAAATGGCCGCGAATATCCTTCTGGAGAAAGGGGTAGACTGCTTCAGGGCCGTCGAAAGCCTGACTAAGAATAGCCGGCGCCATCCATTCATGTAATGTCAGCCAGGCGATATCCGTAGTTTCGGGCATGTAGTTGGGTAACTCATCCGCGACACACTCGCTCCAGCCGATGGCGCCATCGACATCCTCGAGTTCGACTACAATTATTCTGCGTAGGTCCTGCACCCCGGAGGAGATTACAAACGGTTCTTTTAGTGGTAGATGAATTTCGCGAAAGATTATTTTTTTAATTTGAATCATGGTTTCCCCCCGGATTTGTTTAAAAGTATCTTCTTTTTCGACGTGATGTCCTGTCGGAAATCAATGTTGAAGTCTGTAGTGAATTGCAGTGTACCGGCATCAATATTTCACTACAAGGGCACAAAGGTTACAAAGAAAAAATCATAAAATCGCCTTATGCCTTCCAGGGGTTATATCCACCGGTGGATTACTTGATTGGAATCAAAGAGCTTACCCTGAGTGCTTACTATAATTTACTTAAGATCATCACGCTGAATATCTAACGATTGAGTCGTTAAAAGGTACGCTAATGTCTGAACAGATGCTCGTGGATCTAATGTCTCTGTTTCCCCCCGAACTGACACCTGCTCAACTGGCTAAGGCCAAGACGGTTTTTTTCAAAGAGCTGTCTCTGCGCTGCCACGAGTTTTACGGCGGAAAAATGATGACTGTTCCCAAGGCGGGTTTGTATGGTTTCAACTGGTTTAATGTCTGGTACACCCCCGGGGTTTCTAAAGTCTCTACCACGATTCGCGAAGATAGCAAGGCATCTTTTACGCTCAGTAATCGAGGCAATACGGTGGCTGTCATCAGTGACTCGACACGGGTGTTGGGCGACGGCGATGTAACCCCTCCGGGTGGGCTTGGCGTCATGGAGGGCAAGGCCATGTTAATGAAGTTTCTGGGGGGGCTGGATGCCGTGGCGCTGTGCGTGGATAGTCGTGATGAACATGGACGAAATGACCCGGAGCGCATCATCCAGTTCGTTAAGATGGTCCAACACTCTTTTGCCGCCGTCAATCTGGAGGATATTTCTCAACCTAATTGCTATCGCGTATTGGACGGCTTACGTGAGCAATGCGATATCCCGGTATGGCACGATGATGCACAGGGGACCGGTAGTGTGGCGCTTGCTGGTCTGATCAACGCGCTCAAACTGGTGAATAAGCAACTGGAAAATGTGCATATCGTATTTTTTGGCGCCGGGGCTGCCAACACCACGACGGCGCGATTGATCATTGCCGCCGGCGCGAATCCCGAGCGTATTATCATGTTTGATTCCAAGGGCGCTCTCTCGCGTAAGCGCACTGATTTGGAAACTGATCCCGCCTTTTATCGAAAATGGGAACTTTGCCGGCAGACGAATCCGCACAACATCGCACACATTGAAGAGGCAATGCAGGGAGCGGATGTACTCATTGCCATTTCTCGGCCCGGTCCTGACATCGTCAAAGAGCAATGGATCGCTGCTATGGGAGATAAGCCCATCGTATTTGTGCTGGCTAACCCTGTTCCAGAAATATATCCCTATGCGGCAAAACAAGCCGGGGCCTATATCGTTGCTACGGGCCGCGGTGATTTTCCTAATCAGGCCAACAATTCACTGGGTTTTCCCGGGATACTCAAAGGGGCGGTACTGGCCAATGCCCGGCACATTACCGACAACATGGCTCTTACCGCGGCGCACTCCCTGGCCAAATATGCAGAAGATCGCGGCATAGAACCCGACCGCATACTCCCCTTGATGACCGATCATGGCATGTACAGTATGGAGGCGGCTGAGGTGGCCATGCAAGCGGTCAAGGACGGCGTGGCCAGACGCATCAAGACTAAGGAAGAATATCGCCTGCAGGCCAGAATCGACATCTTGGAGGCTAGGCGTTTGGTGCACCAGCTGATGGATACAGGATTTATCGAACGTCCCCCGCGAGCCATCATAGAAGAATGCCTACGACTGGCCGTAGTGGCGGTGAGTTAAACAACAGCGCATTCCTTCGAAGCTGTTTTAAGCCCTCTCAGGTGAGTGCGAGACCAGGCATAAATCGGTGAGAAAGCGCAGTTTACATGGGAGTAAATGAGCATTTTGAACCGATTTGTAACGCCGTATCGTGCCGGCTGAGGGGTTTAAAACAGCTTCTTAATGATCTTACCTTGCAGATAGGGGCCTTGGCATGACTGACCATAACGTATCGATTACTCATTTCTCTCAGGAAGATTTGCTGTGGGCGGAATGTTTTGATCTGCGCATGGCGATGCAGGTGGCCGAGAAAGCGATGATTGCCTTTGAGGAGCATCAAATCATGTTCCCGGACAAGATCGTCCAGATTTTCAATCCGGTAACTCAGGAACGCATCAATTGTTTGCCTGCTACCTTGCTCAATGAAAAGATCTGCGGCCTTAAATGGGTTTCTGTCTTCCCTAGAAATCCTAAAAAATATGGTGTCCAAAATCTCAGTGCCGTTTTTATATTATCCGAGATCGACACAGGTTTCCCCATCGCCATCATGGAAGGTACACTGGCATCCAATATGCGTGTTGCGGCCATGGGCGGGATTGCCGCAAAATATCTTGCGCGAAAGGACAGCGAGGTCATCGGTTTTATCGGTGCCGGTGAACAAGCCAAGATGCATTTGTTGGCAATGAAAATCGTCTTCCCTGGTCTGAAGGAGTGTCGAGTGGCCTCTAGAACCTTGGCGAGGGAACAGAAATTCATTCAGGAAATGTCACCCTTGTTTCCCGACCTGAAATTTGTTGCAGCGCAGACTCATGGTAAATTGGCGATGGACGGTGCTGACATCCTGGTAACGGCCACCAGCGCACAAGCACCGTTGTTAAAGGCGGATTGGATGAAACCGGGCAGTTTCTACAGTCATGTCGGAGGATGGGAAGATGAGTACAAGGTGGCGGAACAGTGCGACAAGATCGTATGTGATAACTGGGATACGGTCACTCATCGCAGTCAAACTCTGAGTTTGATGTATGCCGACGGATTATTGTCGAGTAATGATATCTATGCGGATCTGCATGAACTGGTTTCAGGACAGAAAACCGGTCGGAAATCAGATGAGGAGCGTATTTATTTCAATGCGGTAGGCCTGGCCTACATAGATGTTGCCATTGCGCTGGCCATGTACCATCGAGCGATCGATGCGCATGCGGGCAGGAAACTACCCATTCAAGAATGCATGGTTTTTGAACATCCTAATATTACCGGTTTGGTGAAGATCTAGTGGTCTACCAACATAGGACTGAAAATGTTCAAACGCCTGGCTGATCATCCGGATTCGACAGTCATTGTCAGTATCGACGGGGTGGATGTTGAAGTACCCGCCGGTGAGAGCGTTGCGGCCGCCGTGTTGGTTCAGGGCTTGGGCTACTGTCGAACCACGCCGGTTTCCGGGGCACACCGGGCACCATTTTGCATGATGGGCGTATGTTTCGATTGCCTCATGGAAATCGACGGCCTACCCAACCGGCAGGCCTGCATGGTGCGGGTAAAACAGGGCATGCGTATATCCCGTCAACGGGGTGTTGGGCAAACTTCTTCGCGTGAATAATTCAACTCAGCTTGCGATCATTGGTGCCGGCCCCGCCGGTCTGGCCGCCGCGGCTATTGCCGCCGGAGCGGGTGTTGAGGTCGCACTATTTGACGAACAGCCGGCCCCAGGTGGTCAGATCTTCCGCGCTATAGAGTCTTCCCCTAACAAAAGGGCTGCGCTGCTCGGGCCCGACTACATGCGCGGTGCGAAACTCGTTGCTGATTTTCGCCAATGCAGTGCTGGGTATTTTCCGGAAACCACCGTTTGGTCTATCAATTCCGAGTGTGAAATCGGAATTATTCACCAGTCAAAGGCCCGCCTAATCCAGGCGCAAAGAATCATTGTTACCGGCGGCGCCATGGAGCGGCCCATGCCGTTTCAGGGCTGGACACTACCGGGCGTGATGAATGCCGGTGCAGCTCAGGTGCTGATGAAATCTGCGGGCGTCGTGCCCGATACCGATGTGGTACTGGCCGGTAAAGGGCCTTTGCTATTGTTGTTAGCTTGGCAGTATGCGCGCTCGGGGGTAAAGACCAGCGCTATTCTCGACATTGCGCCCTTGGGCAATTGGTTTAAAGCCTTACGCCACATACCCAAGGCCTTGTTAGCAGGCCACTATATTACTAAGGGCTTAGTTTACAAACGTGATCTGCATCGGCTTGGGGTTAAAACCTATCATGGGGTCACCGATCTTCGCGCCTCTGGCGATAAACAGCTTTCAAAGGTGAAATTTACTCACCAGGGTAAATCGCACTGTATGCCCACTACGTTATTACTTACCCAGTTTGGTATTGTTCCCAATACTCATCTGACGATGTCTATTGCTTGCAAACACTATTGGAACCGTTCTCAATTGTGCTGGTGCCCTAGCGTTGACGGATGGGGAAATACCAGTGTTCCAGGGATTGCCGTGGCGGGTGACAATGCCGCCATTGGAGGAGCGGTCGCGGCCGAACATGCGGGGCGATTGGCGGCCCTAGAGGCACTGCGGGCCTTGGGAAAACTCGAAGCGCATGAAAGAAATCGTCGCGCCAAGAATGATCGTTCATGGATGCGCGCGGATTTGCGTATACGCCCCTTTTTAGAGGCACTATATCGCCCACCCCAAGCCATGCTGGAGGTGCTCGATGACGATGTCATCGTCTGTCGCTGCGAAGAGATCACCGCGGGTGAAATTCGCAAAGCCGTTAAAGAGGGTCATCATGACAGCAACCAGGTGAAATTTTTTACCCGTACTGGAATGGGGGCTTGTCAGGGTCGGCAGTGTGGAAATGCCGTAGCTCATATTATCTCCCATACCTTGGGCAGGTCGATGGACGAACTGGGGCATTTCCGCATCAGACCGCCCATCAAACCTATTAGCCTTTCACAGCTTAGCGATTTAACCACCCAAGGCGAGTCGGGATGAAGGCCGATGTCCTGATTATCGGTGGCGGACTCATGGGCTCGTGCACCGCCTTGCAGCTGGCTATGCGAAACATCGCCTGCATCGTTATCGAAAAGGATAGCGCCGGACGACATGCCTCCGGTGTCAACGCGGGTGGATTGCGTCAGCTCAATCGTCATTTCTCAGAGCTTCCGCTTACCCTGGCTGCGTCACGGATGTGGCGAGAGATTCATACCCTGGTCGATAGGGATTGCGATGTAAAAATAAGTGGCCAAGTACGTGTTGCTGAGAATGCCGCTGATTTGGCACTGTTGGAAAAGCGGGTTTCAAAACTGCAAAATATGGGTTATCAACACGAAGAACTGGTAGGTCGCAAAGAACTTTATCGTCTGGTGCCGGCTTTGGCGCCCCACTGTGTCGCCGCCTTGGTTTCACGCAGCGATGGATTTGCCCGCCCCTTTCATGCAACCACCGCATTTCGCCGCGAGGCCGAGAACTAGGCGTAAAATATTATTCAAGCGTTGCTGCCCAAGAGATTGAGCGGGTGGGTGAACGCTGGCATGTTAAGACTCAGCGCGATGAATTCCAGGCCCC
>JAAEPA010000673.1 GCA_024222475.1 Gammaproteobacteria bacterium
TATCTTACCAAGCCGGTGCGCCAGTCTCAGCTTTTCGATTGTCTCATCCAGGTTTTGGGTACCAGGGAGATCACTGCGCAGGAACAGCTTGAAATACTGACCGATAAAGAAGGTGCCGAGACCTCATTGGAGGCGCAGCTGCTACTGGCGGAAGACAACCCGGTCAACCAAGTGGTGGCGCTAGAGATGCTAGAGCTTATGGGTTGCCAGGTCGACCTAGCGGAGAACGGACAGGAGGCGCTAGCGGCACTGTCGCAAAAAGACTATGACCTGGTATTCATGGATTGCCAGATGCCAGAAATGGATGGTTTTGAGGCGACGCGTGAAATACGCCGCCGAGAGCAGGACACCAAAACAAACCGACCCATTACCATCATTGCCCTGACAGCTAATGCCATGCAAGGTGATCGCGAGCGGTGTCTGGCCGCGGGGATGGATGATTTTGTGAGCAAGCCGTTTGCCCTGGAGCAGCTGCGTTCGGTGCTGCAGCGCTGGCTGCAGACCCCATATCCAGCTAAGGATGCCATGGTAGAGGGCGGTGCCGAGGACAAGGCAACTCAAATAATGGGAAAAACCACCCTGGATAAGGTCGCCCTGGACAACATTCGCAGACTCCAGCGGCCGGGCAAACCAGACATCTTGCAGAAGGTCATCGGTTACTACATGGATAGCGCACCGAGGTTGCTGGAGAACCTGCACGAAAGCCTCGCACGCAAGGATGCTGATGCACTTCGGATGGCTGCACACAGCCTGAAATCAAGCAGTGCCAATCTAGGGGCCAAAGCGCTGGCGGGGGATTGTCTCGAGCTCGAAACCATGGCACGCAATAACCAGCTCGATGGTGCCGCTGGGATACTCTGCCGGTTGGAGACGAACTTCGAACAGATACGGGCAGAGCTGGAGTCTTACCCAGGTATAGTGAACGCTTTAATATAGGCGGTCTGAGTCACCAGCCTTTTACTCAGCATGGAGAAGCGGATGTAGTGGCGCCCGAGGGAGTTTCCGCCTACCTCGCCAAACCGATACGTCAATCTAGGTTTTTCAACTGCCTTGTACAAATAATCCGTGGTGAGACACTTTTTGACTGAAGAAAACAAATTATCGGTCGAAATATAGGTATCGAGAAAGGGTTCCACGCGGAAATTGAGGCGAACTATGCCCCTGTGGCAATTGAATCGCAGCGCATAGCGGCGTAATAGAAACGTTACCTGATGGACCAAATAATATGACTAAGGATAGTTCGAACGCACCTCCGCTGGTGCTGATCGTGGATGATGATATAAGCCAGCGGCTGCTCGTGAGCGAGGCCTTGGAGATCGCTGGATTTGCCGTGGAGGAGGCCGATAACGGCAAAGCCGCGCTCGCAGCCTTTCAGCGGTTACGGCCGGATCTTGTACTGCTCGATGTGATGATGCCAGGGATGGATGGCTACCAGGTTTGTGAGGTGCTGCGGGAGCTTCCATGCGGCAGACACATCTCCGTGTTGATGATGACCGGTTTGGAGGACATTGATTCCATCAACCGCGCCTATGAAGTGGGCGCCACTGATTTCGTAACCAAACCCATTAACTACGCATTATTGGGACACCGCTTGCGCTATATGCTGCGATCCCAGCAATCGGAAGAAAAAGTCCGCAGGTTGGCCTATTTTGACACCTTGACGGGATTGCCTAATCGGGAGTCTTTCAAAGAGCGGCTCGGGAAAGCGGTGGCGAATGCCAGACGCCATAAGCGACACCTGGCGACGCTATTTTTAGATATTGATGATTTCAAACGCATTAATGACACGCTGGGGCACAACGTGGGAGACCAGCTGCTTAAAGCGGTCGGTAAGCGCCTTAAAGAGAGTATACGTGGTAGTGACGTCATCGGGCAGGAGTACACCGGTGATCCCGATGAGAATGAGAAAGTAGCCCGCCTGGGGGGGGATGAATTTACTGTTGTGTTGACTGAAATCCACCAGCCAGAAGATGCGGCCTTGGTGGCTGAGCGGATAATAGCGATACTATCACAGCCCCTGATACTCCACGGCCACGATGTTTTTATTACTCCAAGCATTGGGATTGCGCTTTTCCCGCAGGATGCTCAAGATGCGGAAAGCCTGATTAAACAGGCCGATATGGCGATGTACTATTCTAAGCGCCAAGGCAAACATCAATACCAGTTCTTTAACAAAGAAATGAATACGGCGGCCATCAGGCGCATGAGACTGGAAAGCTGTTTGCGCAAGGCACTCAACCAAGCTGAGCTGTCGCTGCACTATCAGCCACAAATAGATTTGATTGGTGGTCAGATTCGCGGTATTGAGGCCCTGCTGCGCTGGCACAATCCACTATTGGGCAGCATCTCCCCCTCTGAATTCATCCCTTTGGCTGAGGAGACCGGCCTCATCATTCCGATTGGGGAATGGGTCCTGCAATCGGTGTGTACCCAAGCTCAGGCTTGGCGTAGCTCGGGACTGCCAGTTCCGCGGATGGCTGTGAATATTTCAGTGATACAGTTCGTCCAGCCTGGATTTGTTGATCTCGTGGAAAGAACTCTGCAAGAAACGGGGCTTGAATCTAATGTGCTCGAACTGGAGATCACTGAAGGTCTGTTGATGAAGGACGCCGAAGGCGCCATTCGTACGCTCACGGCCCTCAAAGCACTAGGTGTGCAACTCGCGATTGACGATTTTGGCACAGGCTATTCCAGTTTAAGTTATCTCAAACAGTTCCCCATAGACCGTCTCAAAATCGATAGAGCTTTCGTGCGGGAGGTCAATTCTGATCCAGATGATGCGGCTATTGCCACCGCGGTGATTGCGATGGCAGACAGCATGGACCTAGGGGTCGTCGCTGAAGGGGTTGAAACAAAAGCACAATTGAAATTTCTACAGTCAAAATATTGTAACGAGATGCAAGGTTACTATTTGAGCAAACCGCTCCCAGTCGGGGATATGGAAGCGTTTTTACAAGAACCAAGCCAGTGTGTGAGCACCATACTGGAAGAGACAGTGTCCCAGAGTACAATTCTTTTGGTCGATGATGACGCCAACACGCTTAACGCGCTAAACCGATTGATAACACCTGAGGGCTACCACATCTTAAATGCAACCTGCGCGCAGGAAGGTTTTGATTTATTGGCGAAACATGATGTCGCCGTGGTCATGGCTGACTATAAGATGCCGGAAATGGATGGGATCGAGTTCCTGAAGAATGTGAGCAAACTCTTTCCATCCGTCATTCGAATGATGGTTAGTGGCGAAAGCGATCTGAAATCGATAATTAAGACCGTCAATGAAGGTGCTATTTACAAGTTTCTCGAAAAACCGGTGACTGGGGAGGTGTTACGAGATACTCTGCGTCAGGCGTTTCTGCGCCATGAGCAAAGCATTTATGCTGAACTGGTGCAAGCTAAAGGTCATGAGAGTTCAAAGGCATCATGACACCTATGCTTGGGTGTCTGGAAGTAGCAATCGGAATAATCCGCGGCTGACTCTACGGGTTGGGTATGTGCTCAATTAACGTCATCCTAGAACTGATCGAGCGCTACCTTTATTTTGTCAGCATCCGCATTAGAACAGCTGTCCTTAGGTTCGCTGCATAATAAGGGATAAAGGCGAAACTTCAGATTTTACCTCAAGGAGGCAAAATCATGGGGTTATTCCAATCAA
The DNA here is from genome assembly GCA_024222475.1 of Gammaproteobacteria bacterium. Classification (GTDB taxonomy): domain Bacteria; phylum Pseudomonadota; class Gammaproteobacteria; order JAAEPA01; family JAAEPA01; genus JAAEPA01. Next base: position 3,656 of record JAAEPA010000673.1, read on the forward strand.
CTGTATGGTTCATGACTGCTCGCTCGGGTTTATGGATACGCTAGGAACCTGTCGGACTTAGGTGATCGTAGCGAGAGAAAGACGGTTTGAGAGAGATTCTTCGATCCCTTGAGGCTGGTAACCAGCAGCAACAAATCACTCCTAGCCCGATTTTCGTTTGTAGAAAAAATCCGCCTAGCAGATCAAGCATAATTAGAGTCTGCTCAGAAATAATAGGCTATGTCACCGTTAGGTGTTGAAACAACCTAAGTGATTGATTGTAGCTAGCCCATATATTTTTATGATTATCTTAAAATCAATGGGTTAGCATGAGTATAAAAATTTTCAACAGTTAATGGCGACATAGCCTTTTTTAATCTACCCCTTTTCTTGACACCGGCCTCAGATGTTCCAGTCTGAGGCGTTCACAGTTTATCGCCGTTCACTCTGCGCGATCATCAGGTAAATTCATTGAATATCCGGCCTAAATCACTTCCTCGATCGATAGGCAAAGGCCAATTTGATTTATCGATCCGTTCCAGCCATCTGTAACACAGTGTTATATTCCAGCGACTGAAGGAATTAAAACCCATACATATCAATAAGGTATAACCTGGCACGCTCCTTGTAATATCTATCGGCATGGAAAAGAAAAAAATCTATCAGGAGTGATTCCATGTTGAATGTAGAAGTGCTGGAAGGTGTGTTTTCTGACGCACCGGCAGAACAACAGAGCTCGGAACGACTGTTTAATCAGCTCGTTGAGAGGTACTCGAGCTACCTCTACCGCTATGCCTATTGGCGTTGTCGGAATAAAGCGTTAGCTGAAGACCTGGTGCAGGAAACCTTTACACGAGCCTGGAAGCACTTGAGTACATTACGGGATATGACAGTGGCCAAGAGCTGGTTGA
>JAAEPA010000674.1 GCA_024222475.1 Gammaproteobacteria bacterium
GCGCAGGATCTGACCCATCTGGCCGGTGATAAAGGCAAGGGATCCGAATACCAGCACGGTGGTCGCAAAAGAGGAGGCGATGCCGGGCAGGACCTGCCGAATGCCCTCAATTGCAGCGTTCATTGGTGCATCGCCCTTGGCCATGCGTGCGGCGATGTTTTCGGCGATAACGGTAGCGTCATCCATGAGTAGACCGATACCGATGAGTAGGCCCACCATGGAGAGCATATTGATGGTGATGCCGATTTGGGCGAGCACGAACAGGGCCCCGAGAAACGATACCGGCAGACCCATGGTGACCCAGAAGCTATATCTGAAACTGAAAAACAGCCACAGCACCAGAAACACCAATGCTAGGCCCTGAGCGCCGTTGCGTATCAGCATGTCCAGCCGGTCACGCACCAGGGAGGCACGATCTTGGGTCAGGGTTAATTGTACGCCCTTGGGCGCGCGTGCGCGTTCGGCCTCGACAAAATCCACGACCGTTCCATAGACATCTAGGATGTCTTGGGCGCGGGTCTTGGAGATGTTTAGGATGGCAGCGCGGTGACTATTAAACAAGATTTTTTGTTCTTCCCGGTCGAAGCGATCACTGATCTTGGCGATCTCCCCTAGCCGGATCGCGGCACCGCTGGCGCCGGAAATGACTACCAAATCGCGAAAATCCTCGACACTCTTGCGTTGGTCGTCGAAGCGCAGCAGCAGGTCTTCGGTATCTCCTTCCAGACGCCCGGCCGGGCTACCGACGCTTTGCCGTTCTACCGCATCGGCAATGTCCGCGATGGACAGACCGTATTGGCGCAGCCTCCAGGCCGCTATCTCAATACGTATGTGGTGATCGGAAAATCCGCCGATGCTGACATCGGCCAGGTTTCCAAGGTTCAACAGCCGGGCCTTTAGGTCTTCGGCATAGGCCTTCAGGGCCACGGGGTCTTGCGGTCCGCTGACGGCCACCGAGATGACGGCTTCCTTGCGGCCGAGTTCCTCTACCACCGGTGGCTCGGTTTGCTCGGGGAAGTCATCGATGGCGTCTATTTCGGAGTTCACATCGTCCAGGAAACGCATCATGTCCGTGCCTTCGCGCTTTACCGCGGTGGCCACCCCCAGGCCCTCTCGGGATTCGCAGCGCATCTCGTCCAGGTCGCTGATTCCCTCCAGTGCATCCTCCAGGCGACGGCAGATGGCATCCTCTACCTCCTCGGCGGTGGCACCTTTATAGACAATGCGAACCTCTACTTCGTCATTCTCGATCTCGGGAAAGGTTTCGCGCTGCAGGCTTGGAAGCGCCACTAGACCGAGAATCATGATGGCGGCCATCAGCAGGTTGGCCGCCGTGGGGTGACGGGTGAACCAGGCGATCATCATCGCGCCCCGGCGGCAGTGAGCAGCTGCTCGGCCATGGCTTGATCTACCTCGGTATGCAACAGCATGCCACTGACCGCCGGCACTAGATCGGAGACCACCACCCGATCGCCGGGCTCGATGCCCTCACCAATGATGCTGAGTATGCCTTGGTTAAACAGAATACGGACGGGACGACGGCGCAGGCGGTTGTCCGCATCGGCGATGTAGACCGTTTCATTGCGCACCGCCGAGCGCGGTACCACGATCCGTTCGGGCTGAGCACGACCGCGTAACAGCACTTGAACGAACATCCCCTTGGACAGGGGAGGGCGAAAGCCGGGAATGATCTTTTCGAATGGATTGTCCACCGCCACCACCACCCCTATGGTGCGGGTTTGGGCATCGACATTATCGCTGATGCGAACGAACTCCGCTTCCCACTCGGCAATGTGGTTGCCAAGGTCCAGCCGCACCAAGGGCCGCAGGCTCACGAACTCAGCGAGATTTTCGCTGATTCGTTGCAGGTTCATGTCGGCCATGCTGCGGCCGATAAAAAGACGTCTCATCGAGGAAAAGGCCACCTGGGCAAGGACCTCAACGCGAGCTACCGAATCACCCTCGAATAGCGCCTGGCCAACGGGTACGTATTGCTCGGTCTCTACCTTCAGATTGGCCACCCGCAGGTCGAAAGGGGCGCGAATCGTGGCATGTTCCAGATCACGTTTTGCGCGGGATATCTTGGCCTCCAGAAGGCGCCGCTGGGTCGGGAGCAAGGCCAGCGTGTTGTTCATATTTTGCACCGCGGTGCGGTTGCTGAGCATGGTCCGTTCGGCCTCGTCGACCGTGCTCTGTGAGACAGTGGCCTGTTTTTTAAGCTGGCGCTTGCGTTCCAGGTCCCGCTGCGTCAGTTTCAGGTTACGTTGCTCGATGGTGAGAGAGGCGCTGGTGTTTTCCGCCTGGACATCAATTTCTGCCAGTTCGGCTTGAGCCTGGGCCAGGGCTAGTTCGTAATCCACCGGATCGATGCGCAATAGCACCGCCCCACGGGGTAATATCTCGCCATCATGAAGTTGAGGGTGAGTTTCCACGACCTGTCCGGCGACTTGAGCCACTGCCGTCCACACCTTGGCCGGCTTGACCACGCCATAACCCTCGGCGTTAGGCACCAGATCCAGCTTTTTCGCCTCGACAATCCGAGCCTTGCGGGCGGGTTCACCACGTTCGGATTTGGTGGGCGGGGCCTTACCGCTTACCGCCCACACCAGTACCGCGATGCCCAGTGCAATGGGTGGAACAATTAGCAACTGACGCCAGTGAAAACGAGTATGAGTGGGCATGGGGTGTTTCCTTGTTTAGTGCTTAAGTCTTGAGCGATCGAAAAGAAATCATCGTTGTCCCGACTCTGGCTCCCCGGCTGGCCTGATACCGCAAGTTTGAGATTAATAAGCAGACGCAGGCATTTTTCGTCTATCGCCTTGTTGGAAGATTCTGTTTGAAGTCCCAGCTTTTCAATATAATTCATATCTACTCCTCCCGAACTATTTGAATCCGCAGTATTTACCGCAGTTATTAGGTGGCTTCAGGGGCAAGAATAGGGACTTCGATCCCATTTATCAATCAAGACCGCTTGCTGGCCAGGGTAATTTGGTTCTGCTCGCTGTTCGAATTGGTTGTTCATATAGAGTGACCATTTGAGACCTGCCCCATAAACTGCCTACGGTACATGTAGGTAGATTGTTCTCCAGGCGGGCTGTTTGATTAGGGTGAAGGAGGAGGGAATGGTCTGGCAGCAAGCCCAGGATCATGCCATGGATATGTGGACATCATCCCTGGTGAGACATATATCTACAGTACACCGAACACACGTTCCCCATCCTCGTGTTCTTTGCAGATTAGCTGAATATCTTCTGAAGACAGAACCTCTTTAGTAAGCCCACATAAATAATTGCCGTCAGCTGTTTTTTGGTTATACCGACAGGTATGACAAACACCAAATGACTTTAGGTCGTTGGCCTTCTGCACCGTCCTTAACAAGGATATCAGGGCATTGAGAATTTGATTTGCGGATTGTCTTTTCAATTGCTTATCCGCGTTACGGAACAAAGGGGCAGGGACGGTTTTATTCAGCAAGGATCTGGCATTATTAGTGATTTTTAGATGGACGATTCGTTTATCAGTGCTGTCTACGTGTTTTGTCACCAGCCCCTTTCTTTCGAGTACTTTTATACTTTGAGACACCGTGCCTTTTGTTTGTCCCAGATACTCCGTAACCCCCTTTACTGTATCGGAATAGCGGTTACACACCGAAAGATAGCGTAAGACCTCCAGTTGTATGGGTTGTAAGCCATAATCTGCGAGTAGTTGCCGAGACTGGGTACGCAGCAGGTTGGCCAATCGTTCGATGTGCTTATGTATTTGCTCAATGCTCATAGCTTTAATGGTAGCGACTCAAAACAACATTGACAAGAACGGCAGTACGTATTATAAATGTCTAAAAGGTTTTGCATCGAAACCATTGTGGTATTAACTATATGACAGAAGGGAGACCAAATCATGAGATTATCCATTCTAGCCGGTCTAGTTGGACTGACACTTATTCTCTCAAATAGCGTTTTAGCTGAAGGGGCTGGTGTACCCTATCCAGAGGGGTATAGAAACTGGTTCCATGTAAAGACCATGTTGATACAATCTGGGCATCCGCTTGAAAATCCATTTCAGGGGATTCACCACATATACGCGAATTCGAATGCACTAGAGGGGTTAAAAACAGGGGCGTACCAGGAGGATTCAGTATTGGTTTTTGATCTACTCAAATACTTAGAGAAAGATCAGACGATTCAGGAGGGCGATAGAAAACTAGTGGGCATTATGCATAAAAATACAAAAAGGTATTCTTCAACCGGAGGCTGGGGGTTTGAAGGTTTCGCTGGTAACAGCAGAACCGAACGGCTCGTTAATGATGGTGGCGTATCATGCTTCGCTTGCCATTCCCCGGAACAAAAAACCGATTACGTGTTTTCAAAAATTCGTAAATGATGAATGGTGAGCCGATGTAGAATATCGGCTCACTCCACTGAGTTGAATTGGTTCACGAATTTATTTCTTGAGGGTTGGCCGTAGTCAATGCCTGATCGAGGATAACCTGGGTCTCCTGGGTTGCGATCGCCATTACTTCGGCGATTTTACCGCCAAACAGACGGCTGACAAGACGCGTGTTCATATGCGAAACGACCACAATTCCCCCCGCTTTTTCGTAGACTGAAATCCGGCATGGCATAAACGAAGATACGAGCCTGGTGTCATCGTTGCTCAGCAGTTCAGCCGCGTAGTCTGGCTTGCACAGCTCGATTACTGCTACTGGGCGAACTTTAAGACCCTCCTTCTCTAGACTTTTACACAATCTGTAGACCTTCGGGACCTTCCACTCATTGTATTCATTGTATTCAGCGGCTGCTGAAATCGCCTGAATGGTTCCATCAAAATCCAAAGGGCTCTCTCTTTCGACGACCATTAAACGCTGTGCACCCAGATAGCCACCTAGCCCAAGTGCCAAAAGTCCAACCAGAAACCCGATAAACAGATATACATAACTGCGTCTACACATCTCATTTCTCCAAATACTGATGAGTGAAGAGGGGCAGGAATGATATCTCTCTAAGGTATTAGAATATAACCAAATAATGAAAAAACAACTGGTTTGTTTAAGAACACTGGACAATAAATCTTCCCACTCAAGATCGAACCACACTTCTTCTACCTTAGAACTCGATGGGTTTTCCTTCCACACCGGTAGCTTCAATAGTAGACTCTCCTTCCGGTTGTGATCGGTATAATTACACTCCAACTCCTTAGCCTCGTACCAAATTTATTAACTTTCATCCCCACGATCTTATGCAGGATATTGCCCTCACCAACAGCGATTTACTCATCGTCGCCGGCTACTTCGTTATCGTGTTCTACATCGGCTATCGGATGGCGCGGCGGACGCACAATGCGGAGGATTTGTTCCTTGCCGGGCGACGGCTGACCTGGCTGCCTATCGGGCTCTCATTGTTTGCTTCGAATATCTCCAGCACTACCCTGATCGGTCTTGCCGGGGCGGCGTATACCTGGGGTATCGCGGTGGTGAACTATGAATGGATGGCGGCGCCGATATTGGTGTTTTTTGCCTTATTCCTAGTGCCGCTGTATCTCAATGCGCGTATTGGTACGGTCCCGGAATTTCTGGAGCGACGGTTTGATCGACGGGTACGGCGCTATTTTTCACTGCTGACTATCTTTGCAAATATCGTTGTGGACACCGCCGGTACGCTGTTCGCGGGTGCCATCGTGCTCACCGTGTTTCTCCCAGGCCTGGATATCGTCAGTGCCGCGTTGATACTTGCCGGGATCGCCGGGGTTTATACCGCTGCCGGGGGACTGGCGGCGGTGGTGTATACCGATGTCCTGCAGGCGGTGATATTGTTGATCGGCTCCGCCATCGTCGCGGTACTCGCGTTTGCCCAACTGGATTATTCCTGGTCAACTCTGGTGAGCAATATCCCGCAAAACCATCTCACCCTGATGTTGCCGTTGGATGACGCGAATCTGCCGTGGTTAGGTACCCTGGTAGGGGTGCCTATCTTGGGGTTTTATTTCTGGTGCACCAATCAATTTATCGTCCAACGTGTGCTGGGCGCGTGTAGTATCGCCGATGCGCGTTGGGGGGCACTGCTTGCCGGCTTGCTGAAACTGTCGGTACTCTTCCTGATGGTTTTGCCTGGAGTGATGGCCACGGTGTTCCTCCCCGGCTTGGAGCAGGGCGACCAGGTCTATCCCACCTTGATTGCCACTTTGCTGCCCCCGGGTCTTGCGGGCCTGGTCATGGCGGCTTTGGTTGCAGCGCTGATGTCCAGTATCGATTCCACCTTGAATTCAGCTGCGGCCTTGGTGACGCTGGATTTCGTAAAACCGCTGAGACCGGAGTTTACACCAAGTCAAACGGCCTGGGTCGGGCGCTCGGTTATTGCCCTGTTCATGGTTCTTTCCGCCTTGGTTGCCCCGCTGATCGGCAATTTCGAAGGACTGTTTCATTATCTGCAGACGGCGTTGGCCTTCCTGGTTCCCCCCGTGGTGGTGATTTTCCTGTTTGGCCTGTTCTACCCAACTGCGGGTGCAGGTTGTGCCCTTACAACGTTGGTGGGTGGGCATATCGTCTCTGGGCTATGCTTTGCCGCGACGCTATCGGGTTGGTTGAACCTGCATTTCACCCTGATTGCGGGCCTGATCTTCGCGGTAAGTACAGTGCTGTTTCTGGTGGCGGGGCAGCTGACAAAAGCGCCGTCTCCGGAACGGATCGCAGGCGTGATCTACCGACCGGGAATCATAGCGAGAACATCCCCAGGCCCGTGGTGGAGCGATTATCGTATCCATTCCGTTTTATTGATGTTACTCACCCTGTGGCTGGTGGTGGCGTTTTGGTGATTTCGTAGGGGTCCTATTGATTAGCCGGACACAGCCAATAGTCGGTCATTTATTTCAATAAACTCCCCAATATATTGGCTGTGCCGCGCCTTGCCAATTACTCTCAGAGGCAGCCTCGCTACAAATTCAATTTATTCACAAGCTCTGAGTTCGAGGGAGGTCAGGATTAGTGGCTGGGGGGTAGGCGACAAAACCCCTGGGGCGCGACATCTAATGCGTTGTTAAATTTGCTGGAGAGATTCTGGAAGGTGATGAGGCCGGTGAGTTCAACCACTGTATCGTCGTCAAAGTGTTTCTTAACCCGTGCCATCAAGTCGTTGTCTACATAGCGTTCCGAGTGGGTCACGGCCTCGGTGTACTCTAAGGCGACTCGTTCGGTCTGGTCGAAAAGTGGGCTCTCCTGCCATTCCCACAGGGCTTCGATCTTGTTCTCTGGGACCCCGCGTTTCACCAGTGTTGCCGAGTTGATATCAACGCAGAACTCACAGTGGTTGATCTGGGAGACTCGGACCGTGATCAGGGATCTCAATACCGGTGAGAGTGGCGAGTGTTTCCGATCTAACGCTCCGTACAATAAAGCCAAGGTCGTGAACACCCACGGTGAGCGGCCCCACAGCATGCCGGGTTCTAGTACTTTTCCGTAACGACGCTTCTGATTCCAGAAGAACAGGCGGATGAGCCAGGGATATTCCTTGATGGGCTTAGTAGGGACGTGCATGGGGGCCTCGTTAGAGTGGGTCGCAAGGAGAGAAAGGCCAAGCCCTCCAGTCCCGATGTGATCAAGATAGGTTTATGGGTCAAATCAAGTAGGCGGAAGTATAACCCAACCCTCTCTCTAGAACCCAACCGAAAAGCGAATGTCGTCGGTTTATTCTACTCACCCCAGTTTCAAGTGACCGCCTCTTAACCACCGCGAGTCCTACGGCGGTCTCGATGTGTACTCACAGTCTCCTAGACGATGGCCTCGACCTATCCGAACAACCAACCGTGACTGCCGGCCACCGCAGCGGCTACGGTCACCAGGCTGATCGTCAACAGCACCCAATGCATGACTTGAATCACGATGAAGGTTTTCTCGGGCGCTTGCTCCGCCTTCTTCAGAAACAGCCGGTGCAGCTCTCAATCGCAATCGGCTTGAAATGTAGGCCTATCTGGTCTATTCAGACCTTCTTGGTTACCTAGTGAAGGCGGTTCGATGATTATCAATATCTCCGAAGCGAAAACGCAGTTGTCAAAGCTAGTCGATATGGTTTTCCACGGCGAAAAAGTCGTCATAGCCAAAAATAATTTGCCTCTGGTTGATCTGGTGCCACACCAGCCCGAAGGAAAAAGAAAACTTGGTTTGCTGCGTAATCAGGTCACGATCTCGAAAGACTTTCTGGATGAGGATGAGGACATCAACGAGATGTTTTACGGAAAAACGCGTTGAACATTCTCATCGATACTCATATATTTTTATAAGCAATTTCCAACAGTTCTTCAATCGAGTGGTTAATCTCGGGTAACTCAACTAACTTTAAAGAAGTATTGGCGGCAATACCAGATCTTCTTTCCAGCCTGCGCCGTGCCAGCCCTTTTCTCTGTTGAGATCGTGATAAATCATTTTTTGATTCGGCATGCCACATTTTCGCTTTTGTAAAATAAACAATTGAACGATTAC
>JAAEPA010000675.1 GCA_024222475.1 Gammaproteobacteria bacterium
CCCATAATTGGTATAATTCACCAAATCCAGCGGGAGATGCGCATATGCTCACCGAAACGTATGACAATCGGCTCCGTCGACAGTTCAACGGTTTCACATTTGGTTGGATGCGCAACAGCAAACGCGGCACCATTTACAGGACCGGTACTGACGAAAGAGGCAGGCCAGTAGAGGTCACGTTGCCCACGGTTGATTTCAGAGTGATCGAGTAAGGGCTCAGCTGATGTCGAGCCGAGATGACAAAGGGCACTTCCTTCCGGCCCATACTGAACCAGGACCCGGCCGAGACAGTCTGTATGACCCGTCCATGAATGAGCAAGTGCGCAAGCTGGCACTACTGGGATGCACAGACAAGCAAATCGCCGACTTCTTTGAAATTGACGAAAGCACCATCAACCGGTGGAAGAAGCGACACCCCGCTTTTTGCCTGTCACTTAGAGAAGGCAAGATTGTCGCCGACGCGGAGGTAGCTGACAGCCTATACCGCCGCGCAAAGGGTGAGACACGTGCGGTGGAGAAAGCGGTGAAAGGACCGGAAGGAATATACGAAATCATCACCGTCAAACAGCACGTACCCGCAGATCCAGGTGCAGCAAAATTATGGCTCACCAACCGCCAGCCAGAAAAGTGGCGAGATAAGCGAGAGCATGCCCACACCGGTCGACTGGACATCGTGTCAAAGGAACAACGGGATGCTGCAGTAGCCGCAGCTCTCAGGGCCGACACCTAGCGGCAGTTTTTCAAGAGGTGGAAATGAATAAACAAACTGAGAATAGCAACCTGCCAGGACGCGGGCCAGGGCGTCCTAAGGGCAGTAGGAACAAAGTCACCAACCTTCTCAAAGAAGCCATTCTTGAGGCCGGGAAGAATGCCGGTGATGGTGACTTAGTCGCATACCTTGAAAAGCAGGCCAGAGAAAACCCTGGGCCGTTTATGGCGCTGCTCGGGAAGGTGCTGCCAATGGATGTTGGACTGGCAGACGGTGGGACAGTGAATGTCCAGATTGTTCGGTTTTCAGATATGCCTCAGGAAGGTGCTAGTTAGTTCACCGCAACTCGCAGAATTCCCGTGCCCGCGGTGACAAGGTTCTAAGCCAGTGCACCTTCTCGGCTCAAGTTCGCAAAGCAACTGCCCAAATTAGAGAATTTTAGCTGCCACTTAACTCGACCACAATGAACAGTTTCTGAATACACCATTCAGCGCGCTGTGCCTCAAAGAGCGAGCGCAGTGGCGTGCGGTGCAAGAACACATCCGTCCGGGGTTGGAAGGTATGCAGGATGCATGGAGCTAGGGGCGGATCTCCTTGAGGCGTTGGGATGGAATCTATACAGGGTGTACTTCTCGATAGGCGACTAATTTGCATGTGGTCAGGTCAGCAGTTTCCTGACTAAAAGTAAGAGAACAACCGCGATCGCCGGTGCAAGGAATGCGAAAGTCGTCCCCCAAGCAATAAATGCTATATGATTGCAGAGCTCAAAAGGAACGCATGATTCTTGTTGGAAGAACAGAAAAACTAGAAAGGCAATTAACGCGAAAATTAGCGATAGCCACCAGAGATCCTTGAGGGCGAAATAGATGCCGCAGATTAACGGAAAAATGAAACCAAACGACCAGTTTCTATACTCTACCCACCATGCGGCCCCAAAAACCGGATCATCAATTGTTCCAGAAGCGAACAAGAAAGCAAATATGATCACAATACCGTCGATGATTGCCTGAGCTACCCAGCCAGCATAGGCGTTACTCAGCCAACCCAGAGGGTCTTCGCCTCCGCCATTTGACTGACCTGCCACTACTGGTTTGCCCCAGGCGTGATCGGACAGTCTTCGAGGCTTAGCGTATAGGGCGCCGGAACGAAGGCGATCGCCATGAAACAGTCGGCTCCAACACCGTTGGTCTCGATCAATACGGGGTGGCTTACGAGAACCATTTCCAGGGCTTGGGCACCCGAAAGAGAGAATGCCTGCTCAACCCGATACTCGTCGCCATTCTCAAGAAAAACGCTTTTCTCGCGCACATCAGGAAATATCGAGATCACGGACTCGTATGATTGCGCAACATCTGCCAATGTCATCGGCTCCGAGCTCTCGAACATGCTGGATTCGAGAGCGACCAAAAAAGGCGCGTAAACGAAGTCACTTCGTCCGTCGAGGCGTACTGTCGAGGCGACTGATATCTCGTTCTCGGATGTCCGATTGATCTCGCTCCGCGCCGAGAGCACGGTATCGCCCACAATTAGTAATGTTTCGATCAGTTTGGGTTCAAATTCGCCTTCCGGAATGGTCAGGGCCTCAAATTTCTGAGGAACACGCTCCCCGGCATAGGTGGCGGCCGATGCCATCGCGTCAGCGATTTGCTGGTCCAGATGCGCGCGCACTGCCGGCCTGGGGACTAAAAACGCCATCCTACCGGGCTTTGGCGTTGGGGGTATCGCCATGCTTAATCGCGGGAGGAAAGCTCGGACAGGCTTTTCGACCTTCCGAAATGCCCTCAGTGTCGTATCTTCCAGTCGCGGTTCCGGATCACTGTCTGGGTTTACTACTAACGCACGCTTGTCGAGATCTGCACCTTCCTTCTCAAGCTTACCGAACCACATCTTCTCGTCCGGCCACCGAACACCGTAAATCGGTTTTTTGGCGGTGTTGTGAATCTCGTAGCGCATGCAGTACTCATTCTGCGTTGTAGCCGCCGGATCGCGTGCGAACCCAACAAATGTGTCGAGGGGGTACCTCTCACCGTCCCATTCCGGTTCGACCCGGTCACGGTAGAAGCCTCGGGTTTTGTCGTTTAGCACCAACGGCTCATCAGGGTCGTACGCGCGCCAGTTATCTTCGGTTATCTTGATACAAGGCTGCTTCGCGCCCACGGGGCGAGACTTCGGCACCGGCACGGTGCCTTGCGAGGCTGCGGCCGTTGCCAAGCCTAGGCCAACGACAAATGCACATTGGGCCAATCGTTTCATATCCCTCCCAGAGAAAAAGTCCCTGACACCCTAGTTTTCATGCAATGAGTATTAGGTCACCATGATCGACTGCGCAGGTCAAGCTTGCGAAAAATGGCTACTCTTTCTCGAGGTCTGTTACACGCTGGTAGCGGAGCTACTTTGAAGGCGATGTCTGAGATGCCCGGCAAAGATCAGGCACTCTGACGTTTTTTTGCGGTTCAGTTCACCCCCCACGCAGCTTCAGCACCTCACAGAACTCTCTCACCATATCGGCACTGATGTCACTCGGATAACAAAGCGGGCTTGCGCCACCTGGTCTGCTCCATGCACTTCGTTTGCCACAACGCCGTCCGGCTGCTGGTTTTCCCAATCCCGTCTCAATGACCGTCATCCGACAAGCAGCACAGTTACTGGATACCGACCGGCAGAAATTACTGACCAGCGGTGATTTCGGCCGCAACCTCGTCGAACACACCAACGGTCTGCCAAGCGCGGCGGACCGCCTTTACCTGCCGGCTGGCATCGCCGAACAGCTCCCGCGCGGCTGCAACCGTCGCATTCCCGGCCTCCTTAAAATCGCTTTTCGGTAACAGCGTCAGAAGCGCCGTGACCCAGATCCGCCGGGCATCGGTGGAACCGATCTGCACCGCCACCTCGTAAAAGGCCCGGTTTGGAATACCCTTGTTGATATGCACGCCGCCAAGGTTGGCAGGCCCCCGATAGAGGTCGCGCATATGGCCGATCTGCTTGTCGTCTCCCAACACCGGATCACCGGAATAGGCGGTGCCCGGCGCCTTGAGCGAAGTCAGCGGCAGACGTGGTTCCGTCGTCAAAATATCGGAACCGGCGAGCCAGGCGATGGCACCTGGCGCGATGATCCAGTCCGCCGTCGCGGCTGATTTGCCAGTGACCTCCTGATCAATTAATTCAGCAAAGATATCGGCATAGGACTCGCTCAAGGCACCGGACTGCCCTCGGAGTTCAAGTCCGGCGATCAAACCGATGTAACGATGAGAAACCTCGTGGTACACGATTTCGGGCAGATGCCGCATGGGCGGCGGCGCCGCCACCTTCTCACCATTCCAAAAGGTGTTCTTGTAATCGTTTTCCAGCAGGATGATTTCGGTATCGGGTTGCGTGTATTTTTTCGGGAAGAAGGCGTTGAGATATTTCGTCGCCGTGGCGGCGTGGCTGCGTAATTGAGCCAGCGCGCTCTTGAGTTCCGCAGTGGCGGGCACCTTGCGTTTTGTCGGATAGCCGATCTCGATTGATTCCGTCTCCGGCGGATCGACCGGCCCTGTGCCGGCCGGCAGCATCGCGCGCAGGCGCGTCTCGCTCTCAGCGATCAGCGCGCGGACTCGCGCCTCGTCGACGAACTTCCGCCGCATCTCTATTTCCAACAACTCGACGCTTGTGATCGCGTCTTTGACGCGGCGCTCGGCCTTGGCCGCCTTGGTCTCCAACAGGGCGATCGATTCCGCCTTGCTTTGCAAGGTCGTTGCGTGCGCCTCAACCCGTTCGACATGTTTGGCCACCTTGTCCTTCATGGTCTCTACGCTGGAGGCGCCGAGCCACAGATTGAAGCCGAAACCGAATGCGACGATGGCAACCACCAGCGACACCACCCCTACGGCCGCCTTGACGAAGCGGACCAGGTCCTGGTCGACGAAATAGACCACCTGGCGCGAGCCGGGCTCGAATTTCGGCAGCTTAGGGTCGATCGTGGAAAAGCAGTGCTTGCACTTGACCGCTTCGTCGTGGATGTCCTCCTTGCAGAAGGGACAGGGTTTCATGGCGCGGCCTCCTGACGTGGGCATCCGGCTGGGTGTGTTGCCGCCTCATATCCGCGCCTGCCTTGCCGGTTCGGAGCATGTGGCATGGTGATCGACACTCCCTATTCGTCCGCGAGCATGTCACGCAAAGCCTCGAAATCCCGAGGAAACCGGTTGACGCGGCACGCCCTCATGCCGGCCGACTGCGCCGCCCAGTTTTCCGTCAGATCCTCGCCGACGAACACGATTGAGGAAATCTTCGGCTGGGTCAAGATCTTCGCCGGTCAGGCCAAGACAAAGTTCCGCTGCCAACAGCGGGTCGAAGCGTCCTTCACGCTGGCCATCGCCGCCTACAATCTCATCAGATTGCCCAAACTATTGGAGGCACCGCTGTCAATATCGGTCTGATATTCGGCCGCGATGTTGGAGTAATATTTCCTACGTATTGGGTCAGTCATTTTCCTGATTGCGGGCATTGCCGCCTTTTCATCGCCTTTCATTAAACCCGCATTCGTCACTCGGAAACTTGACGCCGAGCGACTTTGCGGCCCAACTGAACCAAACCCGAAAGGTCGCATGAAGCCCGGACCAAATATCGGGTGAAGTCCAATAATAGAACAGAGCTTCCTTAATTTTGGCCCAGTTTTCGGGGGGCAGGTCACAATGACAAAGTGCCACGATGGCAATGTCACAACAAATAGTTCGCTTCCCAACCACCTAATATTATGTTGACTTGTTCAAGATATCAAAAAAATTATACTTATTGATCAATCGGAATTATCCGAAGCGCGCACAACGTACAGATAAGTTGGCAAATCCGCGTCAACAACACCGTTTAGACTTTTTCCGCTAGCCTTATGGGTAACCATCCCTGATCGATCCGCTCCAGCCAATATCACTGCCACCTGTGGTTCCCGGTCGCTATTGCCAGCACCATGCGAATTGTAAAACCATCTATTAATCAAAAGTTGTTGAATTCCATAAGAAGAGATTGGCGTTTTTGAGAAAACAAAATATATATATCTCGATCCTTTTCCAGGGTCGATTAAATCGTAAGCAAATACAAGTCTTTGTTTTCTGCTATAGTGACTTGGTATTACTCCGCGTGACTTTGGACTGCATATACCAGCTTTTTTACTACGCTCCTTGCTGAGGCAGCGAATAGCTGCTTTATGTTTATAACCATTAACAATATTTGAATTATTATATTCAATTACACGAGGCCCTGCTTGAAAGAAGTCAGCGCATTTTTCAATACGGTCCCAACTTGAGAGTCCATTTACTCTCTTTTTAAAGAGGTATGAATTTTTGTCGAACGGAGAATATTTCCCGTCCCTGTAAATAGAAAAGAATACTGGGGCTCGCCTATCCACCTCATCCTTAGTTCCGCCTGCATAGTCATCATCTAAGCAGAGAACTGTAGTCAAGTCTTGATTGATAGAATCATTTAATTGCTTTCCATCTATCTTTAGCAGTCCCGATGCCTCGAGAAAATTTGACTCCAACCACCAACTGGCAGACGAAATTAGATAGTATTTTTCGGCATCTGCATGAAACTGACTGACAGAGACGAGGTTTGGACCAACACGGAATAAATTGTCATCTTCATCGGCAAAATATCTTTGCTCCAGAGCAGACCTAAAGCGGTGGCTCCTTGCTAGCTCTTTCATCAAACCAATTTTTATTTCAAAAAGATTTGCATCAAATCGAAGCGCATGGATTTGTACATCTTCCCTTTTTGGGATTTCACCCTTAACAAAGCACTCAAAACTCAATGTGACGTCAAGTTCCTGGAACGCGCTGGTTTGCAGATCTTTCCAATCAACCTTTTCCTTTTCCATTTCTGGAAAAACAATTTCATCGCAAATTTCTTCAGCTATCGCGTTATTTGCGGCAAAGCAAAAACAGATGACTGCAAAAACAACGCGGTACCACATTTGCTATTGTCCAATTTCGTTGTAGACAAACACACTTACATTTCCATGCAAGCGCGCCGCATCGAATGTTGCTTTTCGATATCCAACCATGAACGAAATGTTCTGGAACCTATCCGAATCTTCCCAATCTATAAAATTGGATATTGACTGGATTCTGTTGTTCCTGAGACGGATTATCTTTTCCTCGCCGTTGTCCTCACGCTTTAGATGCGAGCTAATCAGCTCCAAAGGCGGCGCAGTAAAAAAGTCAGTTGGGAAGTCGTCTTTATTTTGTTTATATTTTTCGATTTCATAAGACGGAACTATTGCTATTTGCTGACCCTTATAGGCAGTAATAGTAAAAGTAGGAAAATCAAATCTTTTCTCTGGATCGCTATTTTTTGGATCATACAAAATATTGCTTTGGTAAATTGAATCAACCCTTGAATAGCTCTTTTGTATTCTTTTGATCCTTGTTAGCTCTTCAGCAATAAGCTCCCTTACCAACTTCTCAAATTCTTTACGTGAGTTACTATCTAATTCTATCTCCTCTCTTATGTTGGAATAGAAAAATCGACCCAGATTATACTTTTCCTTTTCTCGCACAGTCGGTAAGAAAGCGGATTGTTGAACATACTCTCTGAGAGTATTTCCGCCATTATCTGCATATTCTGTGGTCATCAGATCAACCAAATACGCAGCCACCCGGTGTTCAAAATAAGTTTTGTATGATGCATAAAGGCTATATCCAACGCCTGAAAAAATCAGGAACACAAAAGCCCAGATTATTAGTGATACTTTCTTTATTCCCTCGCTTTTCACTTCATCAATAATCTCATCCGTTATTGTTTCCGTGGGAGGTTTTTCCTTGTTTTCTTTCTTGTCTGTTTTGTCCATCACAGATTCCAAACAAATCGCATTGCTTTTTCCGTGGAGCGCTCAATTCCTCACAGGTGATCAACCCGAACCCAGAGTAATGTATGATTTCAGGCATGGCGCAAAGCATCAGCGATATTCGCTGCCACAAGAACTAATAAAGCAATAGGTTGAGTTGGTGTCAAATACATAACCATAGTTGAAATATTAATGGGATCAATTGAACCGCATACTACGTTGACGAGGCTGTACATTTTCAAATTGTTGTAATGTGTACAAACTTGCCTTTTACCCGCTTGCGCCATATAGCGCCGGACGCAGGGCCTTGCCCCGCCGATTACCCCCGCCGGGGATCGACAGGAAAACCGGCACAGCCGAGCGGGCGTAGCTCAGGGGTAGAGCACATTTGCACCCATAAATCACGGGGTACGGCAACTTCGGCCAGTTGAAAGATGATGGAGCGGGCGTGGCGGATGGCCTTTGCACCGATCTTGACCAGTCGATCCCGCAGGCTGGTCAGTGACCAGTCGGCTATGGAGTTCGGCAAGACCAATGTGCGCAGGAAGTTCGCCATATTGTAGGC
>JAAEPA010000676.1 GCA_024222475.1 Gammaproteobacteria bacterium
CGTCATTTTTGCTATGAAGGCGGTTAGCCGTGGTCTGTAGACAAACAGAACAGAGTCAAGTGTAGTGTTTGCGGATTGAGTATTCATTCCTTACCTAAGGTACTAATGATGCAGTGAAATTCTTCATCATCTATTTCACCTGCGGCGTAGCGACGTTTGGCTATATCCGTCGCGGATTTATCAGAACGTTCTCCAGTCTGATCATTATCTTGATGGCTCATACCCATGCAGCCCATCATACCGCTCTTTTTCCGCACGGTGAACATCATGATAAAGCACAAGGTTATGAAGACCAACGGAATAATCCAGAGCCATCCACCAACCGCGGACTCACACATACCAGTTTCCCACATTGTGACCTCCTATAAATTGCCCTGTAAATTGATTGCTGTAACACACTGTTTTGGAGCTATTTATACTCCGCATCAGATGTCATCCCTTTGGCTATTTACAGAGGTAATTGCCTGACTGAACACGCTCATTCACTTTTTCTCTTTTGCTCAGCCTGGAGTGTTGACCGCAGCAGTCTTTGAGCAATTCCTGTGTTTTTCTAGAACCTGACACATCTTCGGTTCCGCAGCACTCGGACATCCATTTTTTCACCTCTTTTCGGCTTAACTTCCGGCTTCCTAGGCAGCATTTATCCCGCATTTTCGCTCTCCTTCGTTTCAGATAAATTCTTGTCGCCATTCAAACAGCATTTTTTGTGTCTTTTGCCAAGCGTCAGTATTGCGTATTCCCACAGTCCGTATCCAATTACGCAGGGCTCTATATTCCTCGTAGATGAATTGGATAGACGCTGGAATAATACCGACTGTGACAATCCCCCAGAAAACAAAATCTGCCCATATAAACTCGGGAGACGAAGCATCGGCTCCACCCATGCTGTAGGCCCAGATAGAAAATAACGAGGCTACAAGAAGGCTGAACAAACAGAATAGGTTAGATTTCATTTGAGTACTCCTTCCAAGCAAGTTAGAAAAGTTGGATCGGTTGCATTTCAACCAGCGCTTCCTTTGTCTTTTACTCGGTAAGACGTAAATTGCCGAAAAAGGTTACACCTCTTTAATTATTGAGATCATTGGTTGTTTGGTTTGCGTCTTGGGCGGTGTGTATTTCTACGTGCGACTATGCCCGCCATTGGGGAAATGAGTAGCTGATTGTTATCTATCTGAAAGACTGCTTACAAGATTAATTCCCTGTTCTTGGACATTCAGTGAATGGCTGGAGTTGGCCGACTGCCGCCTGATAGCCGCTTCTTTTCGCTTCGCTATGAAGCGACCGCTCTAAGGGTAAGCGGTCATTCAGGCGTTGCCCTTAGCGTGTGATATTTTTCGGCCATCCCTTATAGTTCTTTTTCGTCCAATTGGGGTTCAAAGACCGAGATCGGTATTCACAAATATTCGAAGCCATTGTTCTCTGATCCGGTTTTTCCTCATACGGTATGCCTGTGGCTATTGAGCACCGCTTACAAGTAACTCACTGACAAGTGTGATATTGGCACTGTCGCTGTAGTCATATTGGTAAATGCCACCCTCTCCTATCACAACAGCCTGGCCACCCAGTAGCACCACGTCGTGAACCACCGCCAGTGGAAACTGATTGGTCTGTACCAGCGAGGCAGGATCAGATGCATCGAAAACCTTCAATCCGACAGTGCCGTCGGCAACGAAGAGCAGACCTGTATCGATAGCCAGTCCATGAGGATTCTCCATGGGATAACTGCTAATGAGGCTCGGGTTATTCAGTGCGCTCATATCGACAACATCTAGTCTGTTCTCACCACCCCAGCAGCGAGCTCCGTTGCGCAGCGTTATGTAGGCAATACCGTCCTCAACCACCACCGGGTCACACTGCCAATCATGCTCATATTTGGCCAGTTGAGTAGGAAAGGCGGGATTGCTCAGATCAAGGATATAGACCCCGGTCTGCCCCCCAATGAACAGGGTGTTCTGGTATGGGTAGATCGTTTCGATATCCCAGCCAACAACCATCGACCCGGCCAGTTGGGGATTGAACGGATCGCTCGTTGAGATACTCTTCAGCGAGTAACCGGCCAGCAGATAGAGATAATCCCCCAACGCGATGATGCGGGCCAACGAGCCGGATACCCCGGTGGTGGGTGTGCCTCCCCCGTTCCCTGAGTAGGCGCTGCCGCCGCCACCGCCACTAGAGCATCCAAAGAAGCCCGAACTGGAGCTGCCATAACTGCCACAGCCTCCCTCAGGTGTATAGAGATACTCGGCATCGACAACCACTCCCTGACTCTCGTCGATATTCTCCACGTAACCGTTGAAGTCCTCGGACAGGAACGGCTCATTGGGATAGACATCCTCCAGCCGCGCCACCTCGGACGGGGATGCAGGCGTCGAGATATCAACGGTCACCAGGTCTACATAGCTGTCCGCGTAGAGGGTCGCTCCTTTAACTGCGATGTCGAGATTACCGGGGATGTAGATGAAGGAGAGAGGCGTCGGATTGGCCGGATCACTATTATCGATAATGTGTACGCCATCGCCACTGTCGGTGACAAACAGCAGACTATCCTGGACCACGATCTTACCGGGACTACGTAGCGGCTCATTGCTGCGTACCTCGACAGCACTCCTTAGGTCCTCGAATGAGAGGTAAATGGGACGGTAGACAGGGAGTGGTGGAGAACAACTATAACCGATCTCGATGACGACACTTAACAGAACAATCAGAGCACCGAAGATGCGCGTAGTCATATTCCCTGGCCCACTCCTCTCTGCGCTATACTGCTCACTCATCCTTACCTCTCACGTAGGTCTTTTGCTTCGCCACTGAAGACTGATGCCGGCAAGACCGATAGCTAGTAAGGCAAGAGTAGTAGGTTCTGGTATGGCAGAAACCGCAAGTGGGGGATGAGAGAGAAATGGGTGCAAAGAACCAAAATCCAGTTTTCATTATTATTCCCTTAGATCCGTTTGTTACTCTGAGCGGAAGACTCCTTTTATCAAAGTATAAAAGACCACAAGGACTCTTCTATATGCAGATCTGGATATACCTTGTAGATACTACAGAACATACACCCATGAATTAAAATACTGCTGATCCTCTGTCACGAGACGACGGGGGGGCATCGGTGTATCTGAGCTGTAGTGACTAAGCCGATTTGCCATCCCGGATTGGAGTCCACTGCCGGATCAACCCCCACCGAAAATCTACTCGGATTCACCCCCGCAACTTGCACAGAACCTTCAATTCAGTGGGTTTAAGGCCCTAAACCCCATTAGCCATGTAACCATAAGGGTCGCCCGGTTTCTCCCGTAGAATGGCCTAAAAAACCCGTTAAACAGGCTATTCTGAGGTGCTTTGGGGGGTAAGGTAGGGGCTCAACGAGATCGGTTGCTTACAAGTGCTTAATGTAGCCTTCCTGGGCGTTACGCTATAACAGCAGGAGCCCAAGGGGCTATCAGCCAAGAACCGCCATGATGGGGTATAGTAGGGGATAGGCCCCAGGCGAGATCTCGCCTCAGAAACGATCTCAGTGACCCCAATCAGGCCCTGCCACCGCTAACGACCACATTCACCAGCGCCCATGGCCATGGTGGATTGAATGCCTGGTAGATTTATCACACTATCGAAAACCAGCCGGACCCGGTGGACAATATAAATTCCTTATCAGGGTTGGAGTCCGTTGGCGTCCGGCCTCTCACCTTTGGATTTCTGAACACAGCTTGCTGTGGTGTAAGATACCGCCACAACAGGCACAATAATAAATATGTTCAGAATCCTGCTCTACGTCTTTCTGCTTACCCTCTCGTGGTCCCTCCATGCCGACATCCTCACTGGAGAGGTGGTCAAGGTTACTGATGACGACACTATCAATATCCTGGATGCCAGCAATAACCCAACACCGCATACGCCTGCAGGGTATAGATGCACCAGAGCGCGGTCAGCCGTATGGGAAAAAGTCTGGCAAATACCTATCTGCCGCAGTGGCCGGCAAACACGTCACTGTCGAATACAGCAAACGCGATCGGTATGAGCGGCCCATTGGTAAGGTGCTACTGAATGGGCAGGATATGAATTTAAGACAGGTCCAGGCCGGACTAGCGTGGCATTATAAGAAATACCAGAGGGAGCAAAGTGTAGAGGATAGGCAGCGGTATGCCGGTGCTGAGGTAGAGGCCAAAGAGGCCAGGCGTGGTCTGTGGCAGGAAGCGGATCCGGTGGCGCCTTGGGATTGGCGGAAGCGTAAGCGTAAAGGTCGGTAAGGATATCCAGGCATAAATGCACAGAAAAAACCCTCAATAATTTAAAGGGTTGCAAAGCAAAATAGAGGGTGTTTTGTATTTTAGCGCTGTACGTGAATGCTTTTGTGGATTGCGGGTGTTAGGTGGCAAGCATTCAAGGACAGCGCTACCGTTGTCTTTTTTAGCCAGCTTTCATATGCGATTATTGGGACAATAAAGATGGTAAGCGACCTATTCACCGAAGAGACAACGTCAATTTGCGATTGACTGCAAACGACCCCTATGTATAGTTCCAAACTATGTATAGTTCGGAGGTGCTCGTCAGCGACACGCAGCGTGTTTGCTGGGCTGGGACGAGGTAGGTCGATGGTGAACTTGACATAGTTTTCCAGGTTTTCTGAAGTGGTATCCCCCACTTCAGGAGACCGTGATGAATACGACACGACGACTTCACCGCAAATCGGTAGATTGGCTTCTCGAGAGCCCGTTGGCGCCCTACGTTGATACGTTCACGTATTACTTGTCCGAGCGCCGCTACGCATCCCACACTATCGGAACCTACCTCGGTTGCGTTGCCCACTTTGGGCACTGGATGAGCCAGTGCCAGTTTGACATCCATCGGATCGACGAAGCTGTGGTCCGGCGGTTTCTCGATGACCACCTACCGTGGTGTGACTGTGCCAGACCGGTACGCCGGACCCGCCGTGACCTGCGCGCAGCGCTCTGGCATCTGCTTGTCGTCCTACGTGCCGAGGCGGTTATTGCCCAGCGCGCACCGAGAACGACCCCGGCAGACACGGAGCTGCGGCGCTTCGACGACCACACGAACCATGTTCGCGGGCTCGCCCCGAGGACC
>JAAEPA010000677.1 GCA_024222475.1 Gammaproteobacteria bacterium
AGTCGCGGTAAAATCAGATAGAATGGAATTCTGCGGGCTGGTATTTCACCGGCGATGCAATGCGCTGTGATTTCAAAAAACCGTGGCAATGAGAACAGAATTCTAACGACACCGCTGAGATTTGTGTTTTCACACAGCCTCCGGACTTTGCTGCCGTTCGGACCGGCATCTGCCAAACACAGCACACTTGTCTAAGAGCATGCGCCTGTTTTAGCTTTAGTGCATGCATATGGCTAAACATGTCTGCTTGGCCGCGTTGGTCTGGTTGGGGCTTGCGTTTCCCGCGTGGTCTGACGCCAACTTGGATCAAATCGATTTGGTCGATCCGGCATCTGGTCGCGCTCTCAATGCATGGGTGTCGATACCTACAGCAGCCGATTCCGTGCCTGCAGCCGTGTTTCTTCATGGTTGCAGTGGACTTGGAAACTCTGGTTCAATCTTTAGCACCTATCGCGCGTGGGCCGACATTCTCGACGGCGCCGGATATGCAGTTCTGATGATCGACAGCGCTGGCTCCCGCGGATTCCAGCGTACATGTGGGCGAGTGCCGGGACGTTCTGTCATGTACCGCGAACGACCCGGAGACGCCTATACCGGGCTGCAGTACTTGCAGGAGCTAGAGGGCATTGATGACGAAAGGATCTTTCTTATTGGGTGGTCGCAAGGGGGCGGTATCGCGCTCCTCGCGATGAACACAGAGAGCATAGGACGACCTGATCCCGCTCCGGCCCAAGACTTTCGTGCTGCCGTGGCGTTTTATCCGGCTGCGTGTTCCAATCGGTTGCAGTCTCTACCGTACACGACAGTCAAACAGGGAAGGTGGAGAACAGTGGCGCCGATTCTTATCCTACAAGGTGCCGCCGATAACTGGACTCCACCTGAGCCCTGCATGGAATTCGTTGCGGAAGTGAGAAGTCGTGGTGAGCCCGTTGAAATTATCCTTTATCCGGGTGCTGTTCATGCGTTTGACGCGCCAGATATGCCGGTGCACCGGCGCTCGAACATCAAGACATCGCGTGGCGAAGCGCCTCTTGTTGGAACCAATGTGGCCGCAAGGAATGACGCGATCCAAACTCTGTTGCAATTTCTTTCCAGACACCAATAGCAAGGTCGGCATTGGGCTCGAAGCTGACAATTGCGGCACCGCACACCTCCGAAAGGCACAATTCATGACACAAAGGACTGCAATGCACCTATATCTACCGAGGCCCATTTTGGGTCATTTTTTCCATGCCGGCCATTCAATCCTGCTCTGATTGCGATACAATGTTTATGCCCGGTTTCGGGATCACGAAACGATCTCAGTTTCCACAATTTTAGCGGCCAAACTACTTTAAGTGATGTTCCCGTTAGACTAGATATGTTCCTCTATTTGGCATCCAACCTCTACATAAAAATGAGGACTGGGGTATCACTGGGGGTACGAGGGAATTTCCGAATCTAATTACATCTATTTTTTCAATATATTATTAGTAGTTTGCGAGTCCTCTTCTGCCCGAGCTAATTTGCTCATAACCAATTGTTTTTATTTCATTTAATTAGATATTGTCCTTCTCCAAATGTGCTGTCGAATTGGATTTAGGAGATCTGGCAAGTTGGCCCTGCAGAGTGCCATGACAGATGCCTCCCGAGTTGCATCTTGCTTCATAGATTTTGTGTACTCCATCATCGCCTGACGGCTGTTGCAAATCGGCTGTTACAACTAGTCAGTTTATTGTGGACAGCGGCTGTAAAAGTCGAACTTCCATCAATCTGAACAATCCATTCGCGCAATCATAGCGTAATATTGGAATTCAGCGACTCGCGGCAAGATTGTCTGAGAAAGCGCTGGGATTAAACCGCCACGTCACGAAACCGGCTATAACAACGGAACGGCAATGAACGCAGCTACTGCGACCTTATTAGATTTTTGGGATTGGCTGGCATGTGAGCTTGGCGCGCTGCGTCGCATGCGCGGCAAAACCAGGTCAGGGACGAAGGTTCTAAAACTCACTCTAAATGGAGCCGGGTCGCCCTCTCCAATTGAACTGACCTACAGCCAAAAACAAAGGACTGTGATTGCGGCTTCCTTTGGTGAACTCAACAATGCAATCGGTAGAGTGATCGGCCGAAAGCGCATTGGTGTGCGGATCGACTTTTGTGAAGGAAGTCATGTAGC
>JAAEPA010000678.1 GCA_024222475.1 Gammaproteobacteria bacterium
ATAGTCTTTTAAAATTCACTAGACAGCAAAAGCGACGGCGCCTGAAGGGAAAGTTATCTACCCATTACGGATGACTTTTTTTAGTGATTATAAGTACCGATTTCCCCGCAGGAGTGATGACAAATCCACATGGGTGATTATCGATAATGAAACGGCTCAAAGGAGTATTTCTTGATCTTGCCAGCGTAGATCGTGGGGACCTGAACCTGTCAGCGCTGACGAGTTTGAACATTGACTGGTCCCTGCATCGAACAACGCAAGCTGCCGACACTGCCGAACGGATCCGAGATGCGCAGGTCATCATCAGCAACAAGGTCGTACTGGATCGCGCCTTACTTGAAGGGGCGGCCTCGCTTCGCCTAGTCTGTATTGCTGCCACCGGCACCAATAATATCGAACTTGAGGCGGCCCAGGAACTCGGGATCGCGGTCACCAACGTCACGCGCTACGCGACGCCCTCAGTGGTCCAGCATGTCTTTAGCCTGATGTTAGCCCTAGCTACCCACCTGCCCGACTATCAGCGGCTAACCGCAGCCCACCGCTGGGAGCGGAGCGAACAATTCTGCCTAATGGATTATCCGATACAGGAACTTGAAGGGAAAACACTCGGCATCGTCGGCTATGGGGAATTGGGCCGTGCTGCAGCACGCGTGGCGAAGGCATTCGGCATGCATGTCTTGATATCACAGAGACCTGGCGGACCCCAAAAAACCGGCAGAGTGCCCTTTGATAAAATACTGGGTCAAGTTGACGTATTGAGTCTGCACTGCCCGCTGACCGACGACACACATAAGCTGATAGGCAAGCGGGAACTCAGCCTTATGAAACCCGATGCCCTGCTGGTCAACACCGCCCGCGGGGGTATCGTCGATGAATCGGCACTGGCCTCGGCACTAAGAAATGGGGTCATTGGCGGCGCGGGTATAGATGTCCTCAGTGCAGAACCGCCAAAGGACGGCAATCCCCTGCTCGATCATGATCTGCCCAACTTGATCGTCACCCCTCACATCGCCTGGGCAAGCCGGGAATCGCGCCAGCGGCTGATCGAAGAGATCGCGAGGAATATTCGCGCCTTTATCAAAGATAAGACGCGTAACCGGCTGAGCTGATTTTGTTGTACAAGGAAAGGCCCCATATGGCCGATGGATTGGATGGAGTGTTCCATAAAGAGGTGAACATCATCTCATATTTTCCATCGGACTAAGCTTGGCTCCATAACCGAATTGTTTCTGATTGTTGTTATACGAATTCAGGACGTCCAAATTTCATTGGTGTTGAAAAAATGCGGCATAACCTCAAGTTGTCGAATTTGGTTCTCCACTATCGGGGAATCGGCCCATCTGACCAATGCGAGAACTGGCCCTGAGCTTCTTGCCTGAGTCGCCTCTTCAGGGAAATCCTCTATCTCTGGTTTTCAGGACCATTTATAGATTGGAATAGACTGACCTGATCATCATCTAGCTGACCCCCAAACCTTCCCCCAAGCTCTCCTTTCCCATCTTTTTGAAATGAGAATTGCTCCTCAGGATGAACTTCCACTCTTACGCTCCAAATCCGGCGCCACCTTCTCGGAGGTAGAATCCACTGTCTCTCCTTGATCATCATGGGCTAATCGCACGACCTTTTCCCGCTTCAGTATTTGTTTGGTGGCGCGCTGCACAAACGTTTTAGAAGAGTGGTCGGCGGGCAGGACCTCGACATCCAAGTCCGTATTAGGTATTGCCATGTACTCGAAGAGCACCTTGGTAATCCGGTGTCGATCCATCTCCAACACCTTGAGTCGAGCGCCCTCGAGCTCGACAACATCACCGACATCGGCAATCCGCCCAAGATGCTGGTTGATGAGTCCACCCAGGGTCACATAGTCGCCGGTGGGAAAGGGGAAATCCAGCTTCGGTTCAAGCTCCGTTACCCTAACCCCCCCATTGATGAGGTAGTGCTGCTGGTCCTCCATCTTAATATGGCGGTGCCTAGGGGTGAATTCATCCTCATAGTCGCCGACGATTTCTTCGAGAATATCCTCCAGGGTAATTATGCCCTCTGTTCCACCGTACTCATCTAGCACGACGGCTATCTGCCGGCGATTATTCGTGAAGTCTTTCAGCAGAATGCTCAGTGGCATGGTATCGGGGACAAAATAGGGTGGCATCATGACCTCGCTCACTGGGAGATTCGTTATACCCGCGGAGGATTCCTGACTTTCTGTCGTGG
Source organism: Gammaproteobacteria bacterium (assembly GCA_024222475.1). Lineage (GTDB taxonomy): Bacteria > Pseudomonadota > Gammaproteobacteria > JAAEPA01 > JAAEPA01 > JAAEPA01. Next base: position 2,212 of record JAAEPA010000678.1, read on the forward strand.
CCAGCTTGTTGAGGAGTTGCTTCATGGACACGATACCGATGATATTGTCCACTGAGGATTCATAGACCGGATAGCGCTCGCGAAGCTCTGTCTTGTAGAGGGCGAGGACATCCGCCACAGTGTCGGTATACTCCAGGGCATCGACCTCCGTGCGCGGAATCATGGCATCTCTAGCCGTGTGATCGTCCAGGTCAAACACGCCGCGAAGCATCATGGTCAACTGAGGGTCCAACGCACTTTCCTGTTCGCCGGCGCTCAAGATGGTCCGAATCTCTTCTCCGGTCATTGAAAAATGACCTTCACCCTCAGCCGCCAGATCTCGCTGCCCAAATAACTTGAGTAATCCTGTGGATGCGCGATTCATTATCCAGATAAGCGGCCGCATCAGGGAATGAAGACCGTTGATGGTCCGAGCCACGGACAGGCTCAGGGGTACCGCCTTGTGAAAGGCCAGTACCTTGGGAGCCAACTCTCCCCCTACTACGTGCATGAAGGAGATAATAATGAAGGCTACGGCATACGAGAACGTATGCGCCCATCCGATGATCTCTTCGCCGTCGCCGAATATACCGAAGGCCACCTCCAAAGGGGGATCCAGTACCTGGGTTAGCGTGACCATTCCGATGGCGCCAAGAGCCAGGGAAACCAATGTGATGCCGATTTGGGTAACCGAGTAGAACCGCTCGGGCTCGTTGTGGAGCACTTGCACGATCTTGGCGGCTTTATTGCCAGTACTGGCCAATTGCTTGATGCGGCTGCGGCGGGCAGAGGTCAATGCGATTTCAGAGCCGACAAAAAAGGCGTTGCCTACGATCAACAACAGAATGAGGAAGAGCTTCCCGATCAGTATCCAGTCCATATCTTTTAACCTCGTATGTTGAAATGCTTAAAAGGCGCATCGCAAATGCACAAACCAAACAACGCTAATGGCCGATTTATTCTCATTAGTAAATTTTTCTACGGGGTTAGATTGTAATGTATTGTCATATTTTTGTAACTAAAACCGCTAAACCACGGCAATAAACTACCCCGCCGCAAGCAAACAGGGTAGTTTATACAGTTGGCATTGATACTGAAATGATACGGAAGTATGTAAAATTTCAGGAAAAACAAGAAAAGGACCTGGAATCTGAACAAGCTGTAACATTTAAATGATAGTGACAACTGGCTAGCCTTCTCAGAGGGCTAGCCATCACCCCCCACCACAATGTTTCC
>JAAEPA010000679.1 GCA_024222475.1 Gammaproteobacteria bacterium
GGCCAAGAGCAGCGAAGATGTCCGCTTTGCCATCCTGCCCTTCATTTTGTTGACCGCCAGAGACATGGATAGCGACGTGCGCTACGCCAAGGCTCTGGGGGTGGACGACTATCTGGTGAAACCGGTCCAGGTTGAAGATTTGCTGGCGGTGGTCCAGGGCAAAATACGGGCCTCGCGGACGATCCTGAGAGCCCTGGGCAAACGTTCGTCGGGCGAGCAGACCGCCTTTAAGATCAACGACCAGACGCTGCGCGTCGATTTTGTGCAGCACCGGGCCTGGTGTGATGATCAAGAGCTGACCCTCTCCCAGCGAGAAGCGCTGGCCCTGGAACGGTTGGCCAAAGCGCCCAATCAGATAGTCTGCACCATGGAACTGGTCAGCATCACTCACGGTATCAATACCGACAGCATAGAAGCCGGGCGCTTACTCCGGCCCTTAATCCGCGATCTCCGCAACAAAATCAAGCGAGAGTTCGGCGAGACCGAGTGCGTCCAGAATGTGAGAGGGCGCGGGTATATGCTGGCCCTCGTTTCATAGAATGTGGTCAGGAAGCTGGTAATTCGAGGAAGCCCAGGTCGGTTCACTATCAAAAACCGACGAAAGAGATTTCTTCAAAGCATGTGGGGGGAGGTTATCTGGTCACGGGGATGCATCAGGGCAGACAAGTATGATACAACACGTAGTTTTCAAGTGACGGGTCGGTACTGTCGTGATTTTTTAACAGCCCACCTGACCATTCTGAGACTCCCCCATAGCAAGAGGCCAATAATGAGTAGAGCCAAAATAGTTATCCCAAACAGCAACAAACGCCCAGGTAAGGTAAGTATAATACGGAAAATAAAATCGTCAGCGTCAAAATCAAAAATACTCGTATCGGGAGTGATCAGATTAGGACAAGTGGGTCGGTACAGAGCGTATCCTCGATATAATACCCACTGTTCCAGACTAAAGTTGTGTCCAGTCAGCCACTGGCAGGGTGGTTGAGTGAAACTATTCGGCAGTACATAGATTTTTCCATCCTGCGATCCAACCGCCAAATATTGACCATCAGGACTCCAGACTATTCCCCAGACAAGCTTAGGTTTGTTGGTGAAAGATGTCAGTTCTTGTCCACGCTCCATATCCCAAATAAGGATATTGCTGTCTACCGAACTGGACGTGAGACGACGGCCATCAGGACTCCAGGATAAATCCGTGATTGAAGCACGGTGTCCGGGCAAGGTAATAAGAACTTCTTCATTTTCTATATCCCAAA
>JAAEPA010000680.1 GCA_024222475.1 Gammaproteobacteria bacterium
CAGTGATATTCTGATTTCGGAATCCTCGATGGACTTCAGCGAAGACGTTTTGCCGGCAGAACCAAAGATTGTTGAAAAACCGAGCAAATCCTCGCATTATGAAAACCTCGGTCCGGGAGTTACCCTCAAGGAACGCTTCGTACTGCTGGAAAAACTCGGCCAGGGCGGCATGGGCGTGGTTTTCAAGGCCAAGGACCTGCTCAAAGTGGAAGCGCAGGACAAGGATCCCTACGTCGCCATCAAGGTGCTCACCGACGCATTCAAGAAGTACTCCGGTTCTTTCATCGCCCTGCAACGCGAGGCCAGTAAAGCTCAACGCCTGGCGCATCCGAATATCGCAACGGTTTATGATTTCGATCGCGACGGTAACACGGTCTTCATGACCATGGAGTACCTCCAGGGTAAACCCCTGAACCTGCTGATCAAGGAGATCAGTAAAAAGCCGCTCAAGCTGGATCACGCACTACATATAATTGATGAGTTATGTAGCGGCCTCGCCTATGCGCACGAAAAGTTTCTGATTCATTCCGACTTCAAGCCCGGTAACTGTTTCCTGTTGAACGATGGCCACGTCAAGCTGCTCGATTTCGGTATCGCCAGGGCAAGCACGCAAACGGACGAGGAAAAGGAAAATACGATGTTCGACCCCGCCAAGTTGAGCGCGGTGACGCCAGCTTATGCGACTCCGGAAATGTTTGCCGGCATGAACCCGGACCCACGCGACGATATCTACGGCCTTGCCTGTGTTGCCTACCAGTTGTTGGCCGGCGGCAAGCATCCTTATAACAAGGTGGCCTCCCCAAAAATCAAGGAACTTGGCATCAAGCCCAAGCCCATCAAGGGCCTCAACCGGCGTCAACAGAAAACACTGATGAAAGCCCTCAACGTGGTGCGTGAGGATCGTATCGCCGAAGTCGATAGATTCTCCGAGGGGATGCGTTCCAGGAAATCGTACACCAAACCCATCGTGCTGGCGGGCCTGTTTATATTCATGATCGGCGCCGGCGTCGGCTACAAGCCGTTTCTTGAATTCCAGGCGGAGCAGGAACTCTACGACAAGATTCAGCAGATCAAAAATGGCAACAAGGCGTTGATGATAGAAACCATCTGGTCGCTGGATCAATTAGCCCCGGAGCGGCAGAAAATCATATCGGTTGGCCTGCGGCGTGAAATAATCACCTTTTATCGTGATCGA
>JAAEPA010000681.1 GCA_024222475.1 Gammaproteobacteria bacterium
AAAACAACAGATTGTAGATCATCAGGAAAGCCCGGACGATGATGATCCGGGCCACCGGGACAATCCAAGGCAACAGCCAGGGACGACTGACCCGCAACCGTCCGCCCAATCCAACCGACTCGGTGGCGTTGAGTTTGTCACCCGGTTAAACAAAAAAGTCAAGAAATACTGGAAGATAGGGATTCACTGGCTGACGGCTTTGCGCGATCTATTGGCTTGCCCTTTCGACGAAAGGGCTATAGGAATTTTGACTAAATTATAGCAAGCAATATGTACGCCGGTCTTTATTGGATCCGGAACTGTTCCTTGAATCCCAGGAACCCGATAGCGTGCTGATCTTTGACGAGGTACATCATCTCGATGACCCCAGCCGCCTGCTGAAGATTGCCGCCGATGAGTACTCCCATCTAAAGGTGCTGGCCACCGGCTCTTCCACCCTGGCGGCGACCCGCAAATTTCGCGATTCGCTTGCCGGACGCAAGCAGGCGATTCACCTGTGTCCGGTGCTCTGGGAGGAGTGCGTCGATCCCTTCGGCGTGCGCGATCTGGATCGCCG
>JAAEPA010000682.1 GCA_024222475.1 Gammaproteobacteria bacterium
CCCAACTCGAAACCCACCCCATTGCTACGTCCCAGCAGTTCAACGACCAGCACGATTTTCCATATCAGCGCCAGCCCGTTACGCGCCGCCGCCATCAGATAAGGATAGAGTTGCGGTAGATACACCCTGGTGAGCGTGTGCTGGCGCGGTACACGATAGACCTGCGCCACCTCCATCAACCGGCGATCGATCGCCCGTGCACCTTCTCTGACCGTCACTACGACAGTAGGGATCTTATTGAGTGCAACGGCAACTACTGCCGCTACTTCGGTTAAGCCAAACCAGATATAGCAAAGGATGATCGTCACCAGCGCCGGAATATTCAATCCTAGTATGAGCATACTATCTAATGAAATATCCCAGCCGTGGCTTCGGCCCATGAGTATGCCAACAGCGGTCCCGATCACCATGGCGATCAGGAAACTGACTGCGACTCGACCCAGCGTGACGCCCAGACTGCCGAGCAGATCGCCGTCAACCAGGTGGTACCAGAGATTCGCCAAGACAGTTGTTGGTGGCGGTAGAACGGGACTAGCGATCAGCATGGCCGCACCCTGCCATAGCCCCAGGAATCCCAGTAATGAAATACCACGAATCCAGGGTTCGGAAATTCTGCAATTCAACGAGGGCACGAAGAGAGTTCGGAATCCTTCCAAAAGGTGCCGTCACTAAGGGTCGAACTGGAACCAACCAACTTACGCCCCCCCTCCTTGGCAAGAATTTCATAAACCTGTTCCGCCGCCTTGATCTCCTTTTCCCCAAAACACTTCGGAATGCCGTCTCGATACGCGTTACGAAGGGTCTTGACCGCGGCGTCGTCCGAAACCTTAAGCAGTGGCCTCAAGCGTTCCCATTCGGAATCGGATTCGGCCAGTAGTTTTTTGGCCTCCATAGAGGCCCTTAGGAAATCCAACAATACCTTTTTGTGCGAGCTTGCCCACTGCTCATGAAAAACCCAGCCGATCATTGGCAGTTTCGTCTCAACGCCCAGTTCATCGAGTAATTGGGAAACGGAAATGAGCGATTTCATACCCGCGGCTTCGAGCCGAGCCGCGTAATGCCAAAAATTAAGCACTGCCGGAAACTCACCCCGCAGCGCCAGCTCGTTGAGCAGCGGGGGCGCAGCAAAGCTGGGGGTTACGACTTTGGACATATCCGTGCCTAGATTCCGCCGCCCATAGGCGCGCAACAACAGCCAGCTTTTGTCCACTGGACCACCGGCAACACCCAAACGTTTTCCACGCAGGTCTGCAAGCTTGACGATACCGGAATTCGGATCAACCATCACCGCCCCAAGCGCGGTTGAATACGGCGCAAATGTATAGTCACGCCCTTCAGCTCTCTGCCGAGACACCCAGATCCAATCAGTGACAATGACATCCACTGCATCTCCCTGCAACGCTACTTGAGTAGCGCTTTTGGACGCCAATGGAACCACGATGAGGTCTACACCCTTGCGTGCCGCCAGGCCATGAGTAAGCACCACGTCCAATTCCCAATTAACCGTACCGAATTTGAG
>JAAEPA010000683.1 GCA_024222475.1 Gammaproteobacteria bacterium
ACCGGCAAACCAGGTCGGATATCCCGCAGCATCTGTGCAAGCTTAAGCCCGGTCATTTTCGGCATGGTTTGGTTCGGTAATTATAGTGGACCCATTGTCAAGACCATTGAAGCTATTTTTTAAGATAGTTTTCACAGTATGGTTGACGTGCCATCATGCCGCCAATGGCGGACATGATCGCCCGGTATAGACCTCTTCAGGTGTCTGATCACCCAGCCCCTGATGCGGGCGCTCGGTATTGTAAAAATGAAAGTCAAGGCCCAGGCCTTGACGTGCCTGATCGGGCGTATCGTAGTGTTTTAAATACACCTCCTCGTACTTCACACTGCGCCATAAACGTTCGATGAAAATGTTGTCCCAACACCGGCCTTTGCCATCCATGCTGATCTCAACATCATGATCTTTTAACCTCTCAGTGAAGGCCAGGCTGGTGAACTGACTGCCCTGATCGGTGTTGAAGATCCCCGGTGTGCTCGACCCTAAAGCCTGTTCTAGCGCCTCGACACAAAAGTCGGCTTCCATCGTCGTCGACAGCTGCCAGCTCAGCACATAACGACTGTACCAGTCCATGATCGCCACCAGGTAAACAAAGCCCCGGCGTAAGCGAATATAGGTGATATCACTACACCAAACTTGATCCGCCTGATCAATCGTCAAATCGCGCAATAGATACGGATAGAGGGTATGCTCAGGATGTCCCCGGCTGGTATTTGGCCCCGGTGCGATCCCTTGTAAACCCATCAATCCCATCAGCCGCTGCACCCGCTTACGGTTCACCGCATAGCCCCGACGGTTTAACCAGGTCGTGATCCGACGACTGCCATAAAAGGGATGACGCGTATATTCTTCATCGATCAATCGCATCAGCGCCAGGTTCTCGGGCGATTCCTGCGCCTCGACCGGCCCGTGATACCAGCTCGCACGATTCAGCCCCACCAGTTCACACTGGCAACGAAGACTCAGCTCAGGATGGCTCGGCTCCATCATCATTCGTTTCTGTGCCACACTCAGCTCCAGGGACTGGACTTTTTTTTCAGCCAGTGCAGTTCCATCTGCAGTTTCCCGATCTGCTCATAAAGCTGCGATTTCTCTGCCTCATGATCCATCGCTTGCTTCTCGCCTTTGCCTGAAAATATCCCCGGCAGTGCCTGCAACACTTGTTTTTTCCAGCTCCCGATCTGCGTCGGGTGAACCTCATGGGTCGAGGCCAGCTCCGCGGCCGTCTTGTGCCCACGGATCGCTTCTAGCGCTACCTTGGCTTTGAGTTCTTTGCTAAACCGTTTTCGATTCATCTGTATTACCCCAAAATTGGATGCGAAGTCTATCTTAACTGATAGTCTAATTTATGGGGTCCACTATATTCCGCTCCAGCGGACCTTCGGCCGCTGAGCGGCAGCGTTAGGCTTTCAACTCTTTTTCACCGACCTTCATCACTGAGAGGTTACATAGTATCCTGTTAAT
>JAAEPA010000684.1 GCA_024222475.1 Gammaproteobacteria bacterium
TGAAAACACCCGCTGACAAATTGAACATTGATACAGTTTCCGGCTTCCACTATTGAGCGTTTCATAGCTCTGGCAAACCTTGCACTTCTCCGAATGACAATAAGGACAACATACTTGGTTCAGCACCATATCAACCCCCCCCATACACTCGATTGATCTCATTGCCTCAAGCAATATAGTATAGACTAATCAATCTCTTAATATGGAAATCAGACTGAACCAGTGCCCGAATCTGAAGCTACGTGATAATCGTCGCCGGAGTGAGACGCTCCATGAAATAACATAGACAGTCTTGGCGAATGACGCGTTCGTCCAGCGTTAGCATTGATGGCATGATCGGACGGGCTAGAACGAGACGGTTATCCTGGGCATTGATATACCGGTCGGTGACTTCAATGCCATGTTCGTCTTTGGCCACCAAGGGCGCTCGGTCGGTATTGACCATGCCGAGGCTGGTGCCTCCCGGCAGTTCCTGGAAATTGAGTCGGTCCACATCGTCATTGAATACCACATCAACATCCTTGCGGCCGAAACTGAAGCTGATGTCATCGGGTACTTTGATTTGCGCTACGGTGTGGAAAAGATCGATATCATGCTCGGCAACGGGATGGTGGGGGATTGCGGACAGATGTAGACAGGCCTCCAGATATTCCAGGGCGTGGCCCCGGCCATGGTGTTCCCCGGGTTTGCCGCATTCCAGGGTAGTCGCGGGGCAAAGTTTAGCGAAGGCCATCGACTGCACGCCTTGGGGGCGAATGAAATAAACCACGGTACGGCTGAATAAGGTAGCGAGCTGCAGGAACCGGTGATCGAGGACGTTGACGCAGGCGTAATGGGGATTCAGCCCGGTGTTGTTATGCAGGTCCACACTGGCAAATACCTCGCGTTTGGCCATGATGTCTACGATCTTATGCATCATCTGGGCCTCGGGGTGGTCTGCCATTATTTCCGACGCACCGGGCCAGATCCTGTTGTAATCGGGTTGACCGTCAAGACGTCGCAGGCCATCTCCGGCGGCCTTGATGTTTCCCACCAGGATAGACAGGGCACGGGGCAGTTCCCGGCGGTAGTATTTTATCAGCAGTGCTTGAAGTGCCTGCAAGCCGGTGTATTCGTTGCCGTGCAACAATACCGAGATGAACAAAGGCCTTGTTCTACGCCCCGGCAGGTGTATCAATGTAGGGCCTGGCAGAAAGGTATGTAACATGGTTGCCGAGCTGTCTAGCAATTCGGGTGGGATAGATTCGAGCTGGTGTAACATTGTTTATTAGTTTTGAATGTCTCGTTCGGGATGCGGAGGGTTTATCGTGGAACCTTGATTAGATATTATGGACCTTTAGCAATGGCTCAACAATAATTTGCTCATTTGGCGTTCAGATTTGGTTTGTAATTGAACGATTTAATTGAGTAAAAGCGCAGGAATACGATACCTGTGAACGGTTGCGGCAATACTTAATAAAAAAGGATTCTCCATTGACCGTCAAAATTCCCCACCGACCCTTCAAAGAACAGTTTAAGACCTTCGGACCTGCCGTCTTGATCGCCGTTTTAGGGTTCATCGCCGCCTATCAATATGTTGGACCCGCCCCGCCGGATACGCTGCTGATCGGTGCCGGACAGCCTGAGGGCGCCTACTATCAGTTCGCTCGGCGTTACCGGGAAATCCTGGCCCGTGAGGGAGTCAAGCTTGAGTTGCGCGCCACTGCCGGCTCCTTCGAGAACATTGAATTACTGGAGTCCGATTCCGACGCCGAGGCGGTGGACGTTGCCCTGGTCCAGGGTGGTACGGGAGGGGGGGTGGGGGCTCAGCGGCTACAGTCACTGGGCAGCTTGTATCTTGAGCCTTTATGGCTCTTCTATCGCAGGGATCAGCCTGTAAAGCGGCTTACGGATCTGCACGGCAGGCGTATTGCGGTCGGTAAGCAGGGCAGCGGGACTCGCGTTTTGGCGCAGCAACTGCTTGCGGATAATGCCATTGAGCACCCCCCCGCATCGTTGCTTACTGTCAGTGGTGGAGAGGCCGCTGAGGCCCTCATGCAGGGGAAAATAGATGCCGCCTTTTTCGTGGCTTCATTGGGGTCCGGATATATTAGGGACTTATTGCTGAGGCCGGAAATCGGCTTGATGAGCTTCGAACGTGCCCAGGCATACACCCGCCTCCACCACTTCCTCTCGCGAGTGATCTTGCCCGAGGGTATCATCAATATGCATGACAACGTCCCGTCTGGCGATAAGCAGTTGCTGGCGGCCACTACCAACCTGGTGGTTCGCTCCGATATCCATCCTGCCCTGGTAGATTTGCTGCTAACGGCAGCCTCGGAGGTGCATGGGGCAGGTGACTGGTTTGCAGACAATAATGAGTTTCCTGCTCCTGAGCACCTGGTTTATCCACTCAATAAAGAGGCGCAACGGTTCTTCAAACATGGTCCCTCCTTTCTACAACGTTACTTACCGTTCTGGGCCGCCAATCTCATCGACCGTCTGAAGGTCATGCTGGTACCATTATTTGCCCTGTTACTGCCGTTCATCAAATTCATGCCGCCGGTATACCGCTGGCGCATGCGCTCCAGAATCTATCGCTGGTACCGAGAGCTCAATACGCTGGATCAAAAGAGCTATCAGGAAGGTTCTGAACGGTACATCAATGCTTATCTTGCCGAGCTGGATAGGATTGAGCACGAGGCAGCCAAGGTCTCTGTTCCCCTATCCTATGCCGAAGAACTGTATCATCTGCGGGTTCATATTGCCCTGGTCAAGGACAATATGAGGGGCATGCGGACTGGTGGCGAATGATGGGTTGCATACCCATTCGTCACGGGTATTTAGCCAAGCTGCCACGTTTATTGGTCTGTTTGAGGATCGGATAATATCCTATCGAGTGTTTGTAGCCTCTGCGGGGTGCCAATATCAAACCAAGCTCCTTGATAATGCTCGGCGCTGACGAGATCACGCTGGGCAGCCTCATATAGCAGAGGGGCCAGAGGGAACCTGCCGGCGGTACAATGCGCAAAGAACTTGGGATGATAATAAGCAATACCGCTGAAGGTGAGTTTCGGGGCTTTGTCCAGGCACAGCCGGCCTTCTTGAATAGAAAAATCGCCTTGCGAATGATGCGCAGGATTGTCCACCAATACAAGGTGTGCTAGATCATGCGGGGCAAGCAAGCGGGGCCTGAGGGGATAGTCGCACCAAATGTCACTATTTACCACCAGAAACGGTGCTTCGCCGAGCAGGGCCAAGGCCCGAAAGATCCCGCCACCGGTCTCCAGGGCCAGTTCCCCTTCATCCGAATAGTGGATGGTCAGCCCATATTGACGGCCATCGCCAAGTGCTGGGCGAATCCTTCCCGACAAGTGTGCAATATTGATGACTATTTCAGTAAAACCACCTTTGGCCAGGGCGTACAGATGGTGCTCGATCAGGGGTCTTCCCCCGACTTTTAACAAGGGCTTGGGGGTGTGATCGGTTAGTGGCCGCATTCGCTCGCCTCGACCTGCGGCCAGGATCATGGCCTTCATGGGGTGGTCTGATCCTCGAGACGTCGTTCGATATCCAGGGTTTGCAATAGCCCTGACAATTGAGCCGTCTGTGGATGACGGTTGCTGGTTTCGGTCAGGTAATGGAAGGTGAGGGGGATGTTTCGCAGATAATCTGGTTTTCCATCGCGGTGATAGAGACGTGCAAAGATGCCGCATACCTTCAGTTGACGTTGTATCCCCATCAGGTCGAACCAGCGCATGAAGGTCTCGTCGTCCACGGCGCTAATGATCCCGGCCGCCACGATCGTATCCCGGTATTCCAAGGCCCAGCGGTTTACCTGCTGCGGTGGCCAGGCGATATAGCTGTCCCTCAGTAAAGAAAGCAGGTCATAAGTCACGGGTCCGCGCACCGCATCTTGGTAGTCCAGCAAGCCCGGGTTATTTGCGGGCGTTAGCATCAGGTTACGGGAGTGATAATCGCGATGCACGAATACCTGAGGTTGGGCAAGTGCATACCCTGCGAGGGTCGTGAAAGTCTGAGTCAAGATGCCATGGTCCTGCGGGGACAGTGCAATGTTCAGATGTTTGGATAAAAACCAATCACGAAACAGCCCCATTTCCGCCATCAGCAGGGTGCGATCATAGGCGGGAAGTTTCGAAGTATCGATAGATTGGATCTTCAGCAGTGCCTGCAATGCATCCGCATACAAGGCCTGAGCGTTGTCCTCGTTGAGGTGCTTCAGGTAGAGTTTGTCACCCAGATCATCTAGTAACAAAAAACCTGCTTCGAGATCCATTTCATGGATATGGGGGACATGAAGCCCGGCGTCGGCGAGCTGGTGGGTTACTTCGATGAAGGGGCGGCAATCCTCGTTTTCCGGGGGGGCGTCCATGGCGATATAGCGGCGACCGTTGTTCAGCACCCGGAAATAGCGTCTGAAACTGGCATCACCCGAGACGGGCGTTATCGAACAATGGGCCAATTCACAATCATCTTTCAGCCAAGCCTGAAGCCGTGACAGACGTTTCATTGGGGAGGGTGGCTAGGAGGCTGTCCGAGAATAGCGACCGTAGCGAGGGCAAGGCTGGCTGAGCTGGATTTCTCGTTCATTTGAGGCGAATATTGGCCATATTTAACGAAAATGAACGGGAAATCCGGCCAGCTAGATTTGTCCGCAGTAGGTTGGCCATTCTCGGACAGCCTCCTAGTGTAGGTAATGGTGCTCGTGTTGTAATCGGATGATCAGATCGCGGACGGTCTCGCCGGCATCGCTACCTGGACTGGAGTCGTGGTAACGTCGTAAATCACCCAGGGCCGAGTGAAAGCATTCGAGTGAACTTAACAACAGGCCCCGTTCACGATACTCATCGCTGCGTTGCGGATTCAACAGCAGAATCTTGTTAATCAGCTCAAGAGTCTTTTCAGCATCCCCCCGATGATGGTAGATGGCCTTAAGATTCGACAGCATGCGAATCAGGATGTCTTTGTTGCTGGCGGGCTGAAGGAAGAGTCTGAGATTGTCGATTTCGATATCAAGCAGGCTTTCCAAGCGGTCAGTAAGGTCTTGTTCGCTCAGCGAGATGCCCCCATTGAATGGGTCGAGGATTACTTCACCTTCAGCGCAAGACAGTTTCACGAGGAAATGGCCAGGAAAGGATACGCCCGACATATCCAGCCCCAATCGCTTGCCAAGTTCGATATAGATTACGGACAGGGTGATGGGTATGCCCTGGCGTCGATCCAATACCTCGTTCATATAGCTGTTGCGCGGATCGTAGTAATCCGTAGTATTTCCGCTGAACCCTAGTTTTTCGAACAAAAAGCGGTTCAGACCATTAAGCCGGGTCTTGATGTCGGCGTCCCCGGGGAGCTGCTGGCTGATGTCCTGGGCCCATTGTTTGATCTGTACCATATACTTGTCGGCGTCCAGTCCCGGATAGGTATCAGCGGCGATCGATAACGCGGCACGAAGCAGCCCAATCTGTTCATCGGGTTGGTTGGCCAGAGTGGTAAACGGGTTGTTGGCTACATTATGCATGCCTGAGCGAAATATTATGGGTTGAAAAACTGCAATAGGTGCATGTTTAACCATAGCATGAAATGGGGTGTTGTAGGAATAAGATCTATTATTACTTGAGAATAATTAATGAGCGTCGGTGAATAGGATTTCGTCTACAATATTATGCTCCGTTGCTTGGGTCTAGGAGGCTGTCCGAGAATAGAGAACCTACTGCGGAA
>JAAEPA010000685.1 GCA_024222475.1 Gammaproteobacteria bacterium
CCCAACGGGGCCCCTTCTGCTTGGCTTGTCCCACCCGAAGCATAGTCCCTTACACGTCAAGTCTTGACCATTCTGGGCAAGAGTTTTTTCGTAAGGAACGCTATCAGGCATCAGGTTTCAGGTATCAGCCAGTCAGTTTTCGCTGAAGCGTAAACACTGACACCTTACGGCTGATACCTGACAGCACCCAGACGAGCTAGAGGAGCAAACCCAAAACTCTTAACCTTTTCCAACTCGTCTGGGTTAGGAGAGGCCCGGTTCATCCGCCGGGCCGGAAGCGAGGTAATCATGGACGTTGATTCTTTGATCGAGAACTTCCGGTGCTTTGATGATTGGGAAGACCGGTACAGCTATCTCATTGATCTGGGCCGGAAACTCGAACCACTCTCCGAGGGGGATATCACCGAAGAAAACAAAGTTGATGGCTGCATCAGCCAGGTCTGGTTGGTGGGCAGGTTGATCGATGGAAAGCCGCCCCGGGTGGAGATTCGCGCCGACAGGGACGCCTTTATCGTCAAAGGCCTGATCGCCATTTTGTTGACTGTCTATTCCAATAAAACGCCCCGGCAAATCCTGGCTACC
>JAAEPA010000686.1 GCA_024222475.1 Gammaproteobacteria bacterium
ACGGCCTTTTTGCAACGCGATGTCCGCTTTCTGGTGATTGAACACCTCTGAGGAGCCTCGCAACTCGTCAACTAAGGGCTCAGAGTAGACCTTGAACACAATTTCGCATCTAAATGTGCTCAGATGACTGCAATGCGGACATTTGAGACCTTCGACCAGTGTCGTTGTGAGAATATCAAATTCGGAAAAATTTGCGCCACACGGAGATTATGAAACCAGATGCCAAGGTCTCGGGCGATCCAGTGGTAACTGCAACCTTCTTTGGTGGCAAGCTCCAGCCGTGGTCTTTTGGTTGGGAAACCGAGAAAACCAAACCGACCAGCGGGATCGATGAGTGACCTAGTTTACGCCAAAACCTGTCCAAACATTGGGGAGTAGCACATCAATCAATATCCAAATGGAGCCAAGCAAAATTGTCAGAAGGGTCACACCTATCCCGAAAATACGAAATGATAATGGTGCCAATTGTATCAACCCGAAATAATGAACGACCCGACCAAGCACTAGGGCTAATCCGAGAGCATGAAGCCACGTATTGGAAGCCCCCAATAATTCCATTGCAATTAGAAGTAAAAGAGCGATTGGGACTGTTTCTACAAAATTGGCTTGGCCTCGCATGCGCCGCACCATTTCTGGATCGTCGCCGGTTCCAAGAGAAATTCTTGACTTAATTCGATACAGGGCTATGCGTGCTGTAATAGCTAAAAAAAACAATCCTAGTACCGCAATATAAATGGGTGTGATGCTCAGTACAGATGTCGGTTCCATATGTGCTCCTCTCCTGGGGGCTTGCACTACGCCACTTGTGCCATGAGTTCATTCCGCACGTTGTTAAGCGCTGCAATTAACGGCTCCTCGGCTCGCATGACCTCCTCGACGGCAGGGTGTGTCTTGACGAGTTGCAAATGCGCGCTCACTTTGGGCCAGCAACCGGCATCCACTTCGAAGTCGGTATAGGTCGCGTTTATGATCGCTGTAGCCACGGCAATGTCGGCGACACCCATTTCCCCGAAGATGAACCCCTCGGTGGGCAGTTGAGATTCGACGTAGTCGAATATCGGGGGCACCAGATTCTTGATGCTGTCTTCTGCAACGCTTTCGTCTCCAAGCACTTTTGTCTGGTATGGGCGGGTCAAGCGCTCCATGAAAATTTTGGCTGCGAGCGGCGTGTAGAACATGGAACCAGCGTATTCTTCAAGCCAGCGGCTCCTGGCACGATCAGCGATATTCGAGGGCCTGACCGGGATTTCGGGATATTGTTCTTCCAGGTATTCGACGATCACATTGGAGTCGCAAATTACGAGGTCACCATCTTCAAAGGCAGGGATCTTGCCCAGCGGACTGATTGCCAGGTACTCAGGCGTCTTCGTACCGGGAAACGTCCCTTCCGACTCATACTCGAGACCCTTGAGTGCGAGAGCAACTCGGACTTTGCGAACA
>JAAEPA010000687.1 GCA_024222475.1 Gammaproteobacteria bacterium
GGCTGCAGGTTGGAAACAATGGTAGGGCGATAGTATGGCCCCGCATTTGGTTAAGCCGCTGTAGCTCAGTTGGTAGAGCACGTCATTCGTAATGATGGGGTCGGAGGTTCGAGTCCTCTCAGCGGCACCAGATATCCCTTTATATTATTGTTTTTATTACATTTATTGATTCACCATCTATACAGACCACCTTTTCGCCCACCCTAAACTTTGGTCAGTTATGATTCGGTGTGTGCGATATGCTCACCCTCAAATTCTAACCACAATCTCGACTTCTTCCATGCCAGAGATCGCGGTTACGTAAAAGCTAACAGTTTGAATGTGCCTACCACATTCCCGGGGTCGCTCCAGTCATTGATAGTCGGAAACATCAAGCGCTGGAAGTTCCCATGTATCTTTCAAGGGCTTTGATAATCAGATAATTCCAGGTCATTTTAAAGCCCCACATGTCGTCTGGCGAGAAAGCGTGCAGAGTGCGCTAGACCAGGGGTCTTCTTATTGGGAAGGAATTCTTGCCTCTCTGAAGTTTCCTTAACCTCGGCACAAGCTAGCGCCTATCGACCAGCTTGTGGTCGGTGGAACTTCAACAAGGCAGACGTTGACAACCGCTGTCCGTTCCGTAACAGCGTGTTCGCAAAATCCATCAACTACCTATATCGACTGCGCTTAAGTTTGTTGGCGGCAGCACGGATTTTTGCGCGAGCTGCTGGTTCTTCGAGTTGCGCATACTCTCCAACGGCATTCAGAAATTTCTTCATGTCGGATGGTTGGACCCTATCCGTGATGCGCAGCCCGAAGAGGGTAGGAGTGACGGGATATGGGTCGCTAGCAGCATCTCGGACACGCCTCGGATCAAGAAGATAGTGATTAATCAGAAACTGCGGCTGCATGACTACATCGTCATGTTGGCCGAATTTCTTTAAAACTCGCAGAACTTTTGTCTCTTCTGTCATCCACCAGGTGTTGTAACCATAGAGGTCGCTCGTTACGCGTTCGTTGTTTTCAGCTCGCTCTGCATTTACGAACAAAGCCATTCGAGCATCATTATGGGCCAGAATTTGGTTTCCGATGCTATCGACCTTCTCTCGCTGATCAAGGATATCTCGAGCCATTTTCTCCGCGAGCGGTAGGCTTATCTTGGCGAGCAAATCACCAAGCTCAACGAATTCAAATTCGTACTTGTCAACCAGAAATGAAGCAAATTCGTCTAGATTTCTCTTTGGATCTGAAAACCAAGACGCACTTCCGAACTGGTTTAAGAAATCACTCCAATCTCTCGGCTTTCTGGTGTGTCCCTCTGGTTCAAAGAAAGCATAGAAGAATGCTCGTATTAGGATCTTGTCGCAATTTTTGGCTGCGTCCAAGGAACCTAACCGATACCAGCTCTCATACTCGTCGCGAAATGTAAGATAAGTAAGATGAAGGTGACTAAACACTTCACCGGCGACTTGGCGGGTCATATGAAGTTTTACGCCCGCGGATTGAAGCTTGCGAAGTGCGTTCGTCATGCCCCGGCTTGCGGGATTTACGAAGGTTTCTGACAGACATCGAACGATAATGTCGGTACCCAGGTAGATCCTTAGCCGTTTGGCCATTTCCGTAAAGTAATTGTTTACAGCGATGTCTCCGTCCATGACGAATTTGACGGAGAAGTACTTCATTAGAAGCTCAAGGTATTCTCGTTCTTGCGCGTTGGAGGAGTAGCAAACTCGACGAAAAATATTTGCCGCTGCGGATTTGCATTCTTCGTGCACATCCCCATCTAGGCTCTCTTCTTCAAGAAACCTGTCAATTATCGAGAAAACTTCGATATCCGGATCGGGGGACACATCAGTGAACGAACTAACAAAATTAACTGCCTGCTGATGGAAAGTTTCTGCAACGGCAAATTGAACAGCATGTATGACATAACGCCTAAGTTCATCTGCTCGGTCCGCAAGCTCAGCGTCCACCCGACGGCTAATACTCCCGATGAAAGCATCTTCCATTGTATTTAGCGCAAGATTACGTTCATCGAACTGGTTCCGGACTTCATACGGCAGGGCGTACTGGTCGTCTGGATGCTTTCTGATGCGCGGAAAATTTTCCTTTGAGCTAAGCCATATGAGCCGATCTGAAAGCCTTGTTGGAGCCTTTGAGAGAACACTCTTATGGTTCTTCTCCAAGTCCTGCAGCATCTGTTCACCTGTTTTAAACAATCCTTTTTCTGGGTCTGTTCCGATGAGTGCCTCATACACCAATGTGTCCAAACACAGGTTCTGAAAGCTCTCAGATGCAGGCAATGATCGTGCTTGCGCTTCAAGGTACGTCACAATACTAAGCCTGTCTGAAAAATTCAGTTCCCGCTTTACCGCTCTGGCACTTTGCAGGCTATCGATTAGTCCCCTTGCGTACCCAAACAATGATTGTTCTAGCTGCTCATAGAGGCCTGCTTGTATCACCAACCAACGCTGGTCATGGATGATGACCTTCACCTCAAAATCTTTAGTCAGCTTTGCCTCTAAGATATCTCTTTCTGGTTCAGCTTGGCTGGTTACATAGGTCAAGCGATTAATCACTCTATCTTTTTTGATTGTGTTAAGCGTGTCTCTCACTTTACCCCGTGTGTCTTGTTGTTTTGAAATTTGGACATAGTGGTTGGGATCGCCGTTGAGCGGTCGGATGAAGCCATCTTGACCTCCATCGTGTATTCCGCCAGTCGGTTCAAAACTGTAGTGATCGGTTACGAGCAAAACCCTTTGAACCCACAACTCAAAATCGGTTTTTGAGATGTAGTCAATCGATGAGGAGACTAATTTATCTGACACTGGATTTCACCCGTTCGCGACACAATTGCTGCATTTGACGCTTATTCTGCTCGCAATCACAAGGTAACAGCAGAAACATAAACCACAATATCGTCAGGATATTGCAACGGTTCTCGGGGTCGCAAAAAATTGCGGGTTTGAGTGCCGGTTGCTGAAGTGTTTTGGTAAATCATAGGGGTCAAGAAAAGCCGGGAACCACTCCGGCCGAACAGCCTTAAAATTTGCGATGACCAGCAGTTGGAATCCAACGAGAGCGGCTATTTGGCTGCCTCATTGTCTGGTTGCCAAGCCAGCAATTCGCCAATAACCAATCGTGGGTCATAAGAAAGGGCGCGGCAGATCACGAGCAGTTCATGCACATCAAGCGTTTTCTGCCCTGTTTCGTAGCGGGTTACAAAACTCTGATTACGAGAAATCAGCTCAGCGAGTTCTTTCTGTTGCAAGCCAGCTCGAGTCCGTTCGCGGCGCAAGATTGCACACAGACGCTGGTTATCATCGCTATAGAGGCTATCGGACATGGCTGTTTCGCGTGACGTTGACAGCCGTATTCATGCGATATATTACTTCATACGCGATTTACGAGTATATAGTTGATAATTGAGTAAATTGTTGCCGCCTTTGAGCCCGGTTAAATGATCCGATTTTCATTGCAGTTTCCTTGTTGGTTGATCGTTGGTGCAGGTTTGGGGGCCTGCACCAGCACCACACCGACACAACTCACACCGGCTGAAGCCATCAGCCGCGTCACCTCTCTTATTAATACGCCCGAAAAACAGATCGCCATGGCAGTAATAGAACACCCGGACACCCAGTATCGTATTGACAGCTATGGCTATCCTGCCTGGCGGTGGCGGGGTGAAGATGACCTTGGATCTTGTGTACACATCGATCCGAAATCCGGTGAACCGTACCTCGAAAATCAATTCGGCAAAGTCAGGCGATCAGCAGTACCCAAATACATTAACTTCGGTATCAACGGTGATGAGTGGCAATGCCGCATCCATGTCCAGAGGTTTGGCATTGACTATCAGCGCAATTGGAGTTTGCCAGCCTGCGATAGGCGAGGCCGCGAACTGCTCGACGAACTATCGACGGCCTTAAAGGTGTCCTCGTGATCTTTCTGACCACCCTGGCGCTCATGCTCGCGACTGAAGCCGGCGACATGTCACTTGAAGAGCAATTACGGGCCGGACTGATCAGCCCAGAAGAGGCTGTTGCCATCTACTGCGCCAAAGACAGCCACAGCATGCGAATAGATGCGTTCTGTGCGTGTCCAGAGGAGGCCATCGACCATCTACGAAAGGCATTGGAACCACCACTGACCAACTGAACCCAAGGAGAGAATGTTATGAAAAAACTCATTGCCGCTGCCAGCGTCGTATGTGTGGTAGCACTGGCTGGGTGCACCGCCACCAGCCCAGATGATCCAGCCGCCACCGAGAATTTAACCACCAGTCAGATCCGTTCCCTGCTGACTGGCAAGACCGTCCGGTACGATAGCGGCGGGGTGGCCACATACAACACCAATGGCAGCTACCAATACCGTGGACAGGGTCGGACTTCGCTCGGTCAGTACTCATTCAGAAACAACCAGGTCTGTGTCGATTTCATTGGCGGTAACCAACGTTGCGACAGCTTCATCAAACAGGGCGGCAGTTACTACCTCGTCAATGGCCGGGGTCAGCAATTTCGGGCGCGGATCGAAGGCTAGGGATACACCAACATGAAACAGCAATTGATCGCATTCTTCTTCACCTTATCATTGGTGTTAAGCGGCTGTACCACGTCGGATCGCGATGGCCGTACCCAACTCACAGCTGCTGAAGTACGGGCAACGTTCATAGGCAAGAAGTGGCGCAGCCCTGGCGGTACTTTTTTGTTTAACAGCAGCACCTATACTTACTGGCCAAACAATGGCCGACCTCGTGACTTCAACAACTACGAAATGTTGCCTGACGGAACATTGCGCGGAGCGTCAACGTCATACACGTTCTATCGCAATGAAGACGGCACCTATTCCTACTATCACAGTCGGACAAAGCGGATTATTCCGGCGTTTGTGGAGTAGGTGCTTGTGGGGGTAGCCGAATATGGGCCAGTTTTCGAATGTCAGATTGATCCGGTTCAAAGCGGACTTTAATTTCGGTCCAATGCGCACAGTGGTGTGAATTCAAACTTTGGGCACTTCTGAGGCATTGAATTCATGTCGCAAATGGAACGCCACCAGCAAGGTTCAGCCGTTCCGGGTGACCCACAAGCGACATTGGAAATCATGAAATGACACTCTCAGATCAACCAGAAGTTATCCACACTTGTAGCGTAAGAAATCGGACGTGTGTGCGCTTCTATGAGTTGCTTGAGGTTTCGTCTTTGGTCTTGCTCAAAATAGATTTAACCTTGTCTGCTAATCGAAGTAACTCTTCCGGGCCATGTGTGGCTCCGGTTGTTGGACCTGAATCAATATTTGAGAAGAATTGGTCCCAAACATGTCGCTTGTAGTCCATCGCAGAATCCTCCTTTAGTCCGGCCAGATCAGTCTGAAGTGCTTGCAACCCAAGTCCTCTTTGGTGATAATACTCGCTTCTCTCAAAGTGCCTACTAGCCTCTTTGGAGGCATAACCAGCCGGTATCATCAGCGTGAAGACCAGTAAAAAACGAGACGCTAGCGTAAACCACGGCTCTCCCAATACCTGCTGATCGACAATATTGTATCCAACAAAACCAGCTACAACTACAAGTAAAACGAAAGATATCACCCTCAGTATTTCACCTGTATTTCTCTCTCTTCTCGCTCGTGAAATAAAAGAGGATGATAGTGAATCTGCTTCGATGGCTTCGAGCTTATCTCGCAAGAATGCCAAACCTTCATTCGACTCTTTGGAGAATTTCTGGATCTCGTTCTCCGTAGACCTGACAGCTGCTTCGGTTTTTTCTCTCGTGTCATCGTAAAGTTTAGAAGCCTGAGATAATTTGCTTTCCCATTCTTTCTGTTGTTTTCCGATAATTTCATTAGCGTCTGTCTCGAGTTTTTTTGTTAGATCTTTCCAGTTGTTCTGTATCGCCTGGTTCTTCGATGACAAATCTTGGACTTGTCCTTCAAGATCATTCACGGAAGAAGTTATTTCTTTCTGACGCGTAACAGATGATTCTAAGACGGGCCCTAAGTTCGCCATAACGAAAACGACTAGCTGATCTGATGCTTGCTTAAGGTCGGCGTAGGTTTGGCTATTTTGGTGTGCCTCGGCCGCCTCAACTGCTGCCAACAGTGATTTCATGCGTTCCGCGATGTCCAAGGTCGTATCATCATCCTGAATTTGGGATAAAGCTCTCAGAGTAGGGTACAAAACATTCCATATTGGTTTCCCTGAGGACGTTTCAAAAAACTTTTGATGTTTCTGAGATTTGAACTGCTCAATTAGGGATGTTGGCTCAGCTAGTGACATGTTTACTCTCCTAACCCGCAGGAAATGGTGACCATCTGTATGTCTTGGCTGCGATCAGTATTTCAATAACCGAATTCGCCGTTCGCGATCGTGCCTACGACACCGATCGCGGCGACACCAATGAGCGCAAATACGTTCTTTCCAACTTCTGCCACAGACACAGCGAATCCCTTTCATATTGAGTGCAAACCGATGGCCTCCCAGTACGCAACGGCCCGTTCGCGATTGCGCAACTGTGTCGCTTCAATACAGGAACGTACAGTCGTCCAGAAACGGCAATCCTCGTTTCGGCCATCAGCAATAGCAGTGGCTGCGCAGTTGGATGCCGACAGAAACGCCGCTGCCCCATAGATTTCAATCATGGTCAAAGCAACGGCTTCGGGACTGGCAACATCCCAGAAGCTCTCCCACCTTATCATTGTGTGGCCTCAATGCATTTCGGGGCAGAGTTTCTACTCGTTTCTTACCGTCCAAGTTCCTCCTGCCTGACATCGAATATCATTCTTGGGACCGCCCCCTGGAGAAATCACCGCACCATCGGAATACAGCTTTCCGGCATAAAGGCAGAACGAAATCGGTTTCTCTTCGATGTTCCGCCACAGCCCATCACCGCAGGTCTTTTTACCGATAATTACGCCGTGTGAATATTGATTTCCATCCAGCACGCAAGGAGCATTCGGTTCTTCCTGTGCGTATGCTGATGCACTAGTAAATAAGAAAGCAACAATAAAAAATATGTGCTTCATAATTCCCTCCCAGAGTTGAGGGAAAATACTCTTGCACGCAATTTTTAATTGTCAAAGAGAATTCTGGCAATGCTGACGTCAGTGCCTACCAGCTACCTTCCAATGACCTACCAACCCACCATTTTCATCATTCTTATTATTTGCTACTTTCCATCCACCCTAGGGCAACCCCCCCGGGGCATCGCGATGCTCCTCAACTTGAGGAGTATTCGTGATGAAACTGTTGAGCAAGCGTCAGGTGAAGGAAATGGTTCTGTATTCTCCCCAACACATCGCACGCCTGGAGGCTGCCGGCCAATTCCCCAAGCGGGTACAGCTAGGCAACAACCGGGTCGGATGGATTGAGGAGGAAGTGCTGGACTGGCTTCAGATCCGAATTGACGCCCGCAATCAACAAGTCTGACTCTCCTTTTGTGAGAGCGAAGAGGGCTGGTGGCAACACCGGTCCTCTTTTTGTAATTGGTCTGGTTATTTCCTGGGGGATAGGCAGGGGGATACGGTATCCCCAAGCATTCAACAGTTATTCCGGTTCTCATTGTTGCCTGTAGTTGAACATATCTATACTTTTCAACTTAAGGGAAATGCCAGGAATCACAGAGAAACAAGCGGTTTCTTTGTTGGGCGGGAGGGTGGAATGAATTTATTGCTTGATCGGGATCAAAAAGACGCATCGTTGTTTTCACTGGTCCCGCTGCGGATCGGTAGCGGTGTTACTTTTACTCTGCATGCGACACTGGAACTTGATCAGGAAGAAGAAGCCTTGCTTCGGAAATA
>JAAEPA010000688.1 GCA_024222475.1 Gammaproteobacteria bacterium
CCAATGCTCTGAACGGCAATGTTTCGCGGTGTGCGTCTGCGCCAGATAGTTTCCGCCTGGTCCAACCTGTTGAATGACGTCCAGAGCCAGGTGGTCTGTGCTGAAACTGAAACCATGCATGATGCGTTTGGCATAACTGATGATTTCGGCGCACATGACCAACGATCCGAGTGAACCGACCAGGCCCTGGCCCATGTAGCCCACATTGTGAACCAGATTGCAGCCTTCCAGTGCGGAGAGCATGATCTGAAAAGAGGATTCCATGGCCGCCTGTCCGTCCAGGGCGTTGGAGTCGCTGCAACCGGCCTCACCCCATACCGGCAGACCGTACCAGTGGTACAGTTCGGTGCTGGCAGTGTGAGTCAATCGTTCGTCAGGTGAGCCGTAGAGGCAATTACCGGTACGCATGTCAAGTGGAGTTACACTGACTCCACTGATCATGGGAGCGCCTCGGCGGTAAAGCTGCTGGATAACCAGACCGCTTAAGGACTCGGCATTCGCCACGGCAAGCCCCCCGGCTAACGTTATCGGCCCGGTGCCGCCAGCCAGCAGAGCCGGGACATAATTCAAGGGAATGCCTGCGTCAGAGCATATAAACAGCTTCTTCAGCGCGCCCTCTGAATGAGTAAGAGGACTTATCGGCTCGGCATAATGAACCATGAACGGTTTCTGTCTGAGTTCCTCTCTGCCACCTGTTATGGCGGCGGCTATATCAATGATATATGCCAGATCATCCTCTGCTGCGGCCGTGAAGTAGATCGGCTTGGTGGAGTTCTCCACCTGAGCCTTAAACTCAGCCACGTAGGCCAGGTTCGTGGAAATCTCATTCGGGAAAGCATGGGAGGCGATAAAGTCGATATCTTCCAGACTGTCCGCCACCTTAGCCGCGTTCACGACGTCCTGAAGGCACGACTGGCGCAACGCACCCGTATCGAGATCGTAGGTGTTCAGTAAATCCGTACCCATACCAAAATAGACATTACTGCCGCCAAGTTCCATGGCCCTGTTACCTTCCCTGTTATAGATGGTCACGCTTGAAGGCGCGCTCTGAATGGCATCGGCTACCAGATATTCAGGAATCAATACCGTGTTCTTCTCTTTGATTTTGCAGCCCCCTTCGCGAAGCAGTTCCAGAGCGTCAGGATGCTTTACACAGACGCCAACCTTTTCCAGAATTTCCAGAGTGGCATGATGTAATTGCTGCAACTGCTCATCATCCAATAGTCGATAGCAAGGCTTACAATGCGTATCCGCGTTCAAATTCATGTGATTTCCTCCATCCTTACTTAAGGCGATTTCTGTCAAAGAATATCCCATCTTGCGGGC
>JAAEPA010000689.1 GCA_024222475.1 Gammaproteobacteria bacterium
GGCATCCTGATTACCGAATTCGATGAGATTGAGGCCGATGTAGCCAACGTCATTCCGCCTCAAAAGGCAGGGATTATCGCCGAAAAAGCCGGACTCGCCGACGACTCCGGGTGGTGTCCGGTCAATCAGACCAATTTCGAATCAACAATCCACAAGGACGTATTCATCATCGGTGATGCCAGTATCGCCGGCAAGATGCCCAAATCCGGCTACGCCGCCAACACTCAAGCCAAGGTGGTTGCCGCGGTCATCGCGGCACGGGTTCAAGGCAAGGCGGAGCCGAAGCCGGCTTACACCAACACCTGTTACAGCCTGATCACCCCGGATCACGGCATTTCCGTCGCCGCGGTCTACCAACTGGTGGATGGTAAAATCGTCGGCGTCAAAGGCGCCGGGGGAATCTCACCGGTAGACGCCTCCCAGGCAGATCGGGAAGCCGAGGCTACCTATGCCCTGAGCTGGTACAAGAACATAACCGCGGACATGTTCGGTTAACAGTGCACCACACCGCTTTGGCGGGACCTCCCTACCGCCAAAGCGTACCTGACCTATTAGAAGAACCCCGATAAATTTTTTAACAACCACTGAAAAAATACCTGGAGTACACCATGTCGTTCAGGAACAGCTCTTTATCCATCACTATTTTCTCCATACTCTTAGGGGCTGGTTGCAGCTCTGAACCGGAACCGCCTAAGATCAGCTACCAACAAGGAGTCGCACCGATTCTCGAATATTACTGCAAGGAATGTCACGTCGCCGGCCAGGAGGGCGCCAGCAAGAGTGGATTCATAATGGATTCCTATGAAACCGTGATGAAAGGAACCAAACTTGGACCGATCATCGTCGCCGGCTCGGCGGAATCCAGCACCCTATATCGCCTGGTCGCGGGCAAGGCTGACCCTTCCATAAAGATGCCTCACGGCACCAAGTCATTGACCGATGATGAGATTGACACGATTAAACTGTGGATAGATCAAGGTGCTTCGGAGTCCTGAACTCAATCAGCCCGGATATTTTATGTATCGTCCAGGCTATAGCTCTTCAGATAACTGATTGCACCAAGCACTGGTGCGCACTTCGATCTATGTAGGGTGCGCTGTGCGCACCATTTTAATCTAATATTTCAGCAGGAGCACACATCAGTGACTAATTGACTTCGCCGGGATAGATCTATGCACAAAACCAAGGGGGCACTGACTCAGCCTGCCAAATGCGTGGCCTGCCCAATTCGTAAAATGGCGCTGTTTCAACCGCTGGCTCAGTCCGAGATAAAATCCGCTCAGACATATAAATCTGAAAATCGAATGCTGGCGGCAGGAGAAGATATCTACCGGCAAGGAGATACCTGCACGGAGATTTACACCTTATACGATGGCTGGGCTTTTCTGTATATGGATATCTCCCCGGGTAAGCGACAAATCCTGAGATTTCTCTTACCGGGCGATCTGCTGGGTTTTCATGGTGATCTGGAGGGATGCCGACATCCCCATTCAGCTCAAGGAGTGAGCTGCATCTCCCTTTGCGTGTTTCCCATTTCGAGGCTGTTGAAAATGTTTCGCAAACACCCAAAACTCGGGATTCGAATCACTTGGATGACCGCCCAAGATAATACACTTGCCCATGAACATCTCGCCAGCCTAGGCCGTCGTTCGGCCCACGACAAGATCGCCCATCTGCTATTGGAATTATTCTACCGCGTCCGCATTTGTCACCCCGAATCCGACCGGCAAAACACCATCGACTTCCCCCTTACCCAAGAATTAATTGGCGATGCCGTGGGATTGACTTCCATCCACGTCAACCGCACGATCAAGGAGTTGCGCCGCTCTGGATTAGTGCAAATAAAGGCTAGAAAACTGACGATTGCGGACCCTGAAGCAATCAGCAAGCTCACCGGCTTCAACCGCCGAATTTTCCCACCACGACATATCATTTGACGGCATCAACGGTTACACGACTCAGCATTAAGGAGCATTAAGGGGTCAGACCCCAATACTGCTAC
>JAAEPA010000690.1 GCA_024222475.1 Gammaproteobacteria bacterium
CGAGCATGAACCAGGCCTCATCCCAATGAGGACGGGCGCCGCTGATGGCCTCCAGGCTCTGGGGTCGCAGCCGCCAGGAGATATTCTGGTGGGGACAGCTTTGGGTACAGTTCCCGCAGGAGGTGCAGTAGGTATTCTGGGTAAGACGGCCCATCACCAAATGGGTCGGGCAAGGCTCCACGGTGTCATTGCCATGATAGCAATCCAGGGTGGTGCAATCGGCGCATACCTGGGCATCTATGGGTCGCAATTCCACGGGTGCAAGCTGAGCATAGAACCCTACCGTACGGCCCACCGGACAGAAATAGCGGCAAAAGGCCTTGCGTTCGAATAGGGCCAGGGACACGGTGGCCAGCACCACCATCAACAGGGCCAGCGCCGCGGTAGCGTAGGGGCTCACGGTGACCCCTACCCCCAGTTCCAGCCAGGTCAGCCCAATGAACATCCACAATGCGGGCCAGACATTACGCAACCCCTTGGGTACCCGCAGATTGAGGCTGTTGTTCGGATGCGCTCGCCGCCACCAACGCCGACGCACCAGCCAGGTAGCCAGGGCATCCCAGGGGCAGACCCCACACCATGCCGACCCCAGTAGGAATATGGCGACGATCAACCCCGCCCACCACAGATTCCAGGTTAACGCGGTGGCGATATTACGTTCCGGGATGGGCGTCCCTAACAGGCCCGCCACGATAACGAGCAGGAACAGGGCTACCAGCAGCACCTTGAAGACCAACAACGGCCAGGGACTGGCGGTCAGTCCTTGAATCCACTGTCCGACCAAGGGCAGCTCGGAAAGATTGAAATAATGTGATCTCTGCTTCACATCGACGGGACGTAGATACGCCCAAATCCCGAGAATGAGCATGGAAAGTATCACTACCACAGCCCATGATACAGGTAATCCAGGGTGTGCCATAAACCCAGGGGACTGGCAAACTATCCCGTCCCATTCAATGGTGTCGAGGGATGATGCCATTATCTCATTTCGTGCCGCGGATACCCTGTTGATGAGCCCGCACCTTCAAACGCTGCATCCGCTTTCGCTGCACGATGCTCACCCCGATGAGTACGATGAGTATCACGGCCGCCGCGATGACCATTGGGCCCACCGCCGCCGGTTCACCTATACGCAAAGGGAAATCGATGATATAGGGCTCCCCCCCGGACTCGAATTCCGCGACGATAACGTAATCTCCCTCCTCCTGGAACACAAAACCTTGGCGATACACATTGTCGTCCGAGGGCTGCACACCCAAGAGTTCCTCATCCTCGCTGAACCAACCTGCATCGCGAACCTTGAAACTCACCTCTCCGAGATAGGGTGTGCCATCATCGATTCGAGAGGCATACAGATTTACCCGGCCCGGTTGCTGGGGGCTAGGAAACGCAGGGAAGGCCATATAGGTCACAAAATAGTCACCAATCTGGGTTTCCACCTGCATGCTGGGAGGGGTATTGGAATCCTCGCTGAGACTGTAGGCCGGCCGACCCAGGACATGATGGGCATGGCTGGGCGCCCAGCACAGCAACAACAGAAAAAATAGTATAAACGGCATATGAACTTACACTTTAATTACACGGTATGACGGGCTACGGTCCCCTCGAATCTTTCCACGATCCATATCGGCAGACTGGGCTCCGGACAGACCTCTACGCAGAGGCCGCAACCGACACAGCCCTGCTTCACCACTGGCCGGTACTGATTCCACATCTCAAAACTGATGGCCTGATCACCTAGAGGACAAATGCTTACGCAGGCGCCGCAGATACCCTTGTCTACCCAGGGGTAACAGGCCGCTCGATCGATCTGCGCGATGCCCATGTCGATCTCTCGCACGGGGATCTCGGTGAGTGACTCCGTAGGACAGACCTCCATGCATTTATCGCATAGAATACAGGCCTTATTCTCCGGATTGATATAAGGTGTATTGACCAGGTCCCCACCCTCCCGGCCATAGAATTCGATACATCGAGGCGGACATACCTCGCCGCACAAACCGCATCCGATACAGGCCTCCACAAACACCTGGTCATCGGCAAGGGCCCCGGGTGGACGCAGATGGGTACGGGGTTCGGCCTTTACCGCCGGAGCCAGCAGGCGGGCCAGCCCATAGGG
The DNA here is from genome assembly GCA_024222475.1 of Gammaproteobacteria bacterium. GTDB lineage: Bacteria > Pseudomonadota > Gammaproteobacteria > JAAEPA01 > JAAEPA01 > JAAEPA01. The sequence goes on from JAAEPA010000690.1 coordinate 2,120, forward strand.
CAGCGCGGCGACGGCAAGCATGCCGCCGCCGGCCGTAATTCTTTGCAGAAAACCTCGCCGTTGCATTACGCCGCCTCTTTCTGATTTTGCCGGTTTTTGACTCGCTTCTGTTGCCTTCGGAATCGTTGCCCCAGATGTCCCGGTCCCTGATAGGGTTGATCCTTGAACCTGATATTAAAGCTGAGCGCATCCGTCGGACACACCGCGATACAGGCCGTGCAGTTATTGCATTCCTGCCCAAAGCCGTCACGCAGGGGATCAAGACCAAACTCACAGATTGCATTGCATTTGGCGCAATCATTACAATCCTTTACGATCCGCTGGATACGCAGTGGTCGATAGCGACCCAGCAGAGAATACAAGGCTCCGCCCGGGCACAGATAGCGGCAAAAACCACGCCGCGCCACCAGCAAATCGAACAGCAGGGTCAACGCAAAAAAGGCCGTGCCCGCACCGAAACCACCGAGGGCTATGACATAGTAGATCTCTCTACCGAGCACCGCGGGAGGATAGATGGCTGCGACCATGACCGAACCGGTGACCATCGACAAAACCAGTCCTACCCCCAGAACCAGATACTTCAAACGTCGATCAAAACGCCGCTGACCGGTACGCAGTCCGGCCCGCTTCAACAACAGGGCCAGGTTGGTATTGAGTTCATAGAGAAAGGTTGCCGGACAGATCCAGCCACAAAAAAAACGCCCGAGTAGGAGGGTGAACAAGACCGGGATCAAGGCGGTAATCATAAATGGCCAGTAAATCTTGACACCCGCCGCCAGCTGGCCAAGGACCGCAAGGGGATCGCTGAGTTGCAGCCCGAAAAAGGTGCCCGACCAAGTCGTACCCTTGACCACATCGAGATCTTCAGCCGGATCGTCGCTCAGCGGTGACGTCAACCACTCCATGATGTCATAAAACTGTTGCTCGGAAGGGGCCAGCAGGTCATAGGCATGGGCCGCCACGTAGGTCTGATAGACATGCAGAAAAGGCAGCGCCACTAACATAGCAAACACCACACTGAGGGTAAACCAGCGCAATTTGTTGAGGTGTCGCCACAGAAAGAAGGGCTTGGATGGCTGTTCGATCATACTCACTACTTTGTTGATTGCCGCCTGCTGCCGCAGAGGGATGATTACGCTCCTTCGCGGTTTGGGATAACCCGTATCGCCTGCGGAATCTGGATGCAAGAACGCTCGCATAGCCCACAACCGACACAGCCTGCCAGCACATGGGGTTGCTCAAGCATGCCTACCCGCAGTGCAATGTCCTGCAGGGGGCAGGCGCGATAGCAGACGCCGCAAGTCTTACCCTGATAAGACAGACATAGGCTCGTGTCTACCCGTGCCCGCCCCATACTGACCTGATCGAGGATGGCCTGTGCCTCGTGCTCAATAGGCTTGAGGGCGCCTGTCGGACAGGCTGAACCACACTTCATGCACAGGATACAGGCCTGTTCCCTGGGTATGATGTAAGGCGTATCCAGGGATGACAGGCCGTTTTCAAAACCAAAGAAATTGATACACCGGTTGGGACAGACCTCGCTGCACTGACCACAGCGAATGCAATGGCTGAGAAATTCCTCTTCGGCCAAAGCACCCGGCGGACGCAAATAGCGCAGACTCACCCTCTGGCTTGCAGGACGAGAGTGCGCCTGTGACGGCGCGAGTACTGCCGCCGCCACAGCACTGCTGATGAGATCTCTGATAAAGGTTCTGCGTTTCATGACTCCAAGAGACTGGAGGCCGAAGGACCAGGTAATAGTTCCATTATTTATACCCTCTCCGGCCTAGAGTCTCAAGACTTTCCAATCAGACCTTCTCTATCCGACAGGCCAGTTTTTTAAAGTCTGCCTGTCCGGACACCAGATCCCAGATACGGCTGGAGACACCGTTGACCAACCATTTGTTTTTCTTGGGGTCCGCACTGTCGGCCACCGAGAGGTTCCAAGGGCTGAACAGATAGCCCCGCGGCACGCTGTTGCGGGCGGGTTTGACCAGGCTGTTGGTACCCACTTGCGCCTTGGCCTCATAATGGCCCCGACGGGTTACCAGACGCACCTTTTCGCCGTCCTTGACACCCAGCACCTTGGCGTCCTCCGGATGCATCTCTACATACATCTCCGGGACCAAACGGCGAGTCGTCGGGCTACGAAATGACTTGGAGGTATGAAAGTGCTCATAGACCACCCCCAGACCCAGCCAGTAGGGGAATTTCCCTTCGGGAACCTTATCCCAAGCCTTATCACGATATTTTTCATCCGGCAGATCCGGTGTCAAACCATTGTCCCGCGCCAGCTTCATCAACGGGATATTGTCTATGGTATAGACACCCTTTTTGACACCGAACTCCATCAGTTTCTTGGTGATCTTTTCTCGGTCTGTGTAGTCTTGCTGACACAGTTTAAAATGCACTTTACCGTCTTTGGTGCGAAAGTAACCATAGGGACGGGTCTCCCAATCGCCCTCTTGCATCATGTAGCGGCGCGTAGTGCCGCCGCTCTTGGCGATGGAATAGGTGGGTGCGGGCCACTGGATGCCACGCAGATCGCGCAATTGCTGATAGGGGCTTATCTTATCGAGCTTCTCCCGCTCGAGGATACCACTCAGATCGGTATCCGTCCCCGCCGAGGCGCGGATGATATCGCGAAAGATGTCTTCGACATTGACAAAGCCGTCCTTGCCCTTCTTCCAGGGAAAGATCTTGTCTGCGTCCAAGCCCAGTAGATGGGCGATCTCCTTACCCTTGTCGATCACGATATCCAGATCGGGGCGGCATCCAGGGGGTGGTTCGGCGGCCTTGTCAACGATATTGATACGCCGCTCGGAACTGATATAGACCCCCTGCACCTCACCCCAGGTCGCCGCTGGAAAGATGACATCGGCATAGAGATTATTCGGGGCGTGGCGATAGATCTCCTGGGCAACGACGAACATCTTAGACAGCGCCGGACGTACCAGATTATGTACATCAGGCAGATCGATATGGGTGGCGTAGATCAGGAACATGGCCTTGACCTCGTCTTTCAGGGCACGCTCCATCATGCCCACCGCCATCCCGGGATTCCCTGAGTTCATGGCATTGACCAGGTTTTTCTCCGGTACACTCCAGGCCTTGGCCATCTTGGCTCGGTGCTTGTCGTTCTTGAGCGGCATATTGAAGGGCAGCCGTCCGGTCAAACCACCAGTGAAACGCTCACCCATGGCATTGGGCTGACCCGTCATGGAGAACGGCCCACAGCCAGGTTTAGCCAGGTTACCCGTCATGGTCAACAGATTAACGATGGAGATGACGTTGTGCTGGCCATGGATGTGCTGATTGTAACCGATACCCCACATGATGATCACACCGCCATAGCCCTCGCCACCGGGGACGCCGACCTTGGCGCCTTTCTGGGCACCCTTGGTACGTGCCAAGCGCTTGCGGGTGGCGTCGGCGAACATGCCGGCAACCTTGCGGATCAGCTCTGGCGTGACCTCCTTGTTGCCCACGCGGTCTTGAATCTGCTCTGGACTGTAATCTTTGAGCACCCCTTCGGTGTATTCCTTCCAGCCCGTGGTGTGTTCCTTCATAAAATCCCAGTCGATCACATCGGGATGGTCCTTGAGCAATACGTGGGCGAGGGAGTTAAGGAAACTGATGTCCCCGTTGAGGATAGGCACATGTATTGAGTTTTCCGGATTGATATCCTCATAACCCTGCTGGCTACCGGTGTGCCGCGGGTCTACTACCACAGTGGGGATATCGGTCTTCTTCTTATGGTCGGCAGCACGCCAGAAGATGATCGGGTGGGCCTCGCGGGGATTGTGTCCGAAGTGCATGATCATGTCACACAACTCGATGTCCTCATAGGCCAGCGGTGGCGTATCCGAGCCTAGGGTGGCGAAATAACCGGTTACTGCCGAGGTCATGCACATCCGCGCATTGGCCTCAATAGTATTGGAACCTAACACGCCCTTCATGAACAGGTTTTCCAGATACTGGCCCTCCATGGTGAGCTGGCCGGAGCCATAGAGCCCGACGGAGTTACCACCGTTTTTCTTGACGAAATGGGCGATCTTGTGGGCCACCATATCGGAGGCCTTTTTATAGGGTACGCGTACAAAGTGCTCCTCGTCGAAGGAGCCCTTGGTCTTGGTCACATAGTCCAGATTGCCATGACCGGGTTTGTTCCATTCGGCCCACACGTCTTTACGCACATAGCTATCCCCCTCCATGCGATCCACATAGATAGGTTCGGCCGCCGTCAATCCCTTGATGCACTGTAGACCGGAGTTGGTGGGGTGGTCCTTGTCGGGCCGCATGGAGACGATCTTGCCGTTCTCCGCCTGGATAATGGTACCGCAACCCACCCCGCAGTAGGGACACTGAGCCAGGGCGGTAGTACGAGTAGCCGAACCGGTCGGGGCGGCCTTGGGAGCAGCCTCCAGTTCCGGATTGGCGCCCACCATAAGGCCGGCCCCGGCCGCGGAGCTGGTGATAAAGGCGCTGCCTTTTAGAAAATTACGCCTGCTGATCTTGATGCGTTTCATGTGTTTTTTCTCCCCTTTTTTACTGTTTGGCTAAGGTGCGCATATAGACGATGATGTCATCGATCTCTCGATCGGACAGGGCCGCCATGGCTGCAGGTCCTCGGAAACCCAGCATGCGGGTGTTTGAACGGCCTTCCTCGATAGTGGTGCGGATAAAACCATCAGTGGCCTTATTTAGGAATCCGGCAGTGCCTATAGCCGTACCGGTACCACCGGCATCATAACCGTCACCTTTAACCCCGTGACAGGTGGAGCAGATCTGATCGAACCAGATCTTGCCGAGACGAGGGTCACCATGCGCCCGCGGCTGGGCATCAACCGCGGCCGACTTGTTCGGCAACGAGGTGTGAGAACGTAGATAAGTCACCATCGCCTTGATTTTCTTGCGCCCCAGATGCTTGAAAGGCGGCATACCCGTACCCTGGCGCCCGTCGCGAATGGTGCTTAGCAGGAACTTATCCGAGGCAGCGGCCAGTAACTCGGGATTGGTCAAAGAGGGCGCAAAACCCGGCTTTCCAATCGCATCCGCTTGGTGGCAGACCTCGCAGTTTTGCTTGAAAAGATCCTTACCCATCTTGACCGTGGCCTTGTCCGCGGCAACGACCGGCTGGAGCGCTACCAGCATGGCCATGCCGGCAAACGCCAAAACGGTGTGTTTTCTCATAGACATATCAACCCCCTAACTATTTTTAACATTTAACGATTTTCACCCTTGGATGACGTAAATTTCAAGTAGATCCGTATCACATCTGCCACCTCATTTGTGTTTCCCCAATGATTATCCCCATTTTTCAATCCTCCTTGTCCCAGTCCCAGTCCTCCCCCTCCGGTGGCTCTTCGACATCTTCATGACAATCCGCGCAAGGAACATCCTCGCTCTCATAGCGTTCATGCTCGGCCTCGACGTATTCCTCGGGTAAATGATGAGAAATACCCTGATGGCATTCGATGCAGGTCCTGCCCTCCTGATCGGCCTGGCGATGCTTTTCGCTGGCCACCTGACCCTGGTCGTACAAATCCATATAGTCAAAGCCATGACAATTCCGACACTCTCTGGAATCGGTCTCTTCCATGGTCCGCCATACATCCCGGGCAAGCTCCAGACGCTTGGCTTGGAATTTCTCCGGAGTATCGATAGTGCCTCGAAAGGCGTGGTAGAGCTCATTGGTAGCGCGGATCTTACGCAGGACCTTGTACGGCCACTCCCGGGGCACATGACAATCGGGACAGGTGGCACGTACACCGGTGGGATTTCTATAATGCTTGGTCTGTTTGTACTCTTGGTAGACGACGCTCTCCATCTCATGACAGGAGATACAGAATGACTCGGTATTGGTCACTTCGATCGCGGTGTTGAAGCCGGCCCAGAACAACATGCCAAAGGCGAAAAAGCTGGTAAAGGTGATTAGACAAACACGGCGATTGAATCGCAAAACACTCTCCACATTAGAATAGATCCATCGCTTTTGCTGAAGACAGGGAATGAGTATTAGAAGTCACGCTGACACAATTTCCAATTTCTGCGCGTGTCGCATGAAGCTCGGTAGGACACTATGTACCTTTGCGGAAGTGTGACAGTTTGTCACAGGCGTTGTCTTTGACTTAGATCAAATAATCCCTATACTTTTTATAAGGAATACTACCTGAATGATACCCGTCGATCAATCCTAATTTAGGTACTTATACCTCGGGTCATCCGGCGTGCCTTCCAGCCCCCCCTTCCTTTGCGGGTTGCCATTGAATGAATTTCTCGATTTTTAAAGCGAGTTCGAAATCCTTAGATACCAGATCTGAAGCAATGCGTCTCAGCAGCTATTTTATAATGGCCTCTTAACCCGGATATTTCATGAATTTGCGCGATGATCGCGTAGAGATTTGTTTTCACAAGGGATTTTTCGAAGGAACGGCGTATCCACGATGGGACCGATCAATCTGCTATAGTTTCAACACTCGGCCGGGCATCCGCTAAACAGGAGGGAAAATTGTCTGCAGCCACCACCAAACCGCATAAAAAACCCGGTCGATCCCGAGGCCGCCGCGTAGACGGCCTCGCATTAAGAGAGATTGCCGCTTTAATCGGCGACAATCCGAAGCGCCGTGAGCTGTTGATCGAATATCTGCATCGAATTCAAGATAAATACGGGCATTTGTCGGCTCAACACCTGCACGCCCTAGGCCATGCGATGGGGCTGCCCAGCGCCGAGGTCTATGAAGTCGCCAGCTTTTATCATCACTTCGATATCGTAAAGGAACACGACTCGCCGCCTCCCCGGCTCACGGTTCGTGTTTGTGATTCCATCAGCTGTGAGATGTTCGGTGCCCATAGACTGGTCGATGAGCTTGCTAGGCGCTTGGGCAAAGAAATAAGAGTGATATCAGTGCCCTGTGTAGGGCGCTGCGAGACCGCACCGGTAGCGGTGGTAGGCACATATCCGGTCAAACAGGCCACGGCGAAAAAGGTTATTAACGCCGTAAAGAACGGTCGAATACAGCACCAACCCGAGGATTACACAGGCTTTCATCGTTACCGTTCTGAAGGGGGTTACCATACCCTCAGCCGCTACCTGGCAGGCCAATTGACTGATGAAGAGGTCCTTACCACGGTAGACGACTCAAACTTGCGAGGGCTGGGAGGGGCGGGCTTTCCCGTCGGCCGGAAATGGCGCATCGTTCAGGATCAGCCTTCGCCACGGCTGATGGCAGTCAATATCGATGAAAGCGAGCCCGGTACTTTCAAGGACCGCTATTACTTGGAACGTGATCCGCACCGATTCCTCGAAGGAATGTTGATTGCCGCCCAGGTCGTGGGCATTGAGTCCATCTACATCTATCTGAGGGACGAATATGCAGCTTGCCGCAAGCTGCTGAGCCGGGAACTCGCCGTATTGAAAAATAAACTCGGCCATCCACTGCCGGCGATACATCTGCGCCGGGGTGCCGGGGCTTATGTCTGCGGTGAGGAATCGGCGATGATCGAGTCTATCGAGGGAAAACGAGGCATGCCCAGGCTTCGCCCTCCCTATGTGGCCCAGTTGGGGTTGTTCGGTCGCCCTACCCTGGTGCACAACATGGAATCCTTATACTGGATACCCCGTATCCTTGAACAGGGCTCACAGTGGTTTACCTCTCAAGGACGGCATGGACGGCGTGGATTACGCTCTTTTTCGGTCAGCG
>JAAEPA010000691.1 GCA_024222475.1 Gammaproteobacteria bacterium
AACGCTCTTAAAAAATTTCATCCACGAGTACATATTGAGCGGAGGTATGATTAGAAAAATCTTGACCGGCGACGGGTGACCGGCACCAATTGGCGCCATCCGTATGGGTCGCGTTGGCGACACCTAAGAGCGTTTAGCCGGCAAAGACCAGTCCCGTCACAAAACAACACAGCAATTGGCGCTCGAAGAAGGACAAGTCATTACTTTTCTCCTTGGTTAATGCTCGATGGTTGGCCAGGAACAATTGTTGACTCGAGCCAAATTGGATCGTTTAATTGGGCAAACTTATCAGTTTCACTATTGGGACTTACACAAGGCACCCAATTTCCATCTGGTCAATTAACTGACGGAACTAGTTGTCCCTTCTAAAAATAGGATCGTGGGGTTTTTCATGTCTGTTCTCAGGAAAATGAGTCACGCGGCAACACGCATGTAGCGATGATGGAGGCCTCCAACTCGAGGTAACGCAACAATATTGCCAAGCTGAGCGGACTCAACAGCCCAGGGCTGGGGCGGATCCTTGTTCAGCGACAAGTGGGTGCGACAGGTATGATAATAGCTAAAGTACTCGCGAAGGATTCTGCGTAGGTGCTGCTCATTGAGAACGATGACATGATCCAGACAATCTCGGCGGATGGATCCGATCACACGTTCAACAAACGAATTCTGCCATGGTGAGCGCGGTGCTGTTAGAACATCCTCGATACCCAGACTCTTGATCCGTCTCCAGACGACCTCACCGTAAATGCAATCTCGGTCTCGAAGCAAATAACCTGGAGCGGTATCAAACGGAAACACCTCTACAATCTGTTGTGCCGTCCATTGAGCGGTAGGATGCTCGGTCACGTTGAAGTGCACAACTTGGCGACGGTCATGGCTGAGAACGATGAACACATAGAGAATGCGAAATGTTGCTGTCGGCACAGTGAAGAAATCAATCGCAACCAAACAGTTAGCGTGGTTTGCAAGAAACGTCCGCCACGTTTGCGAGGGTGGCTTTCTCGGATGCTTCATATATTTCGAGACCGTTGCTTGTGAGACCTCAATGCCGAGCTTGCGCAGTTCCCCATGAATTCGAGGGGCACCCCAGCCGATATTCGCTGACTCCATTTGCCGAATAAGCTTGCGCAGCGCTGCATCTATTCGTGGTCGTCCAGGGTGTCGACGCCGACTTTTCCAATGCCAGTAGCGTCGGAAACCTTTGCGGTGCCAGCGTACAACGGTGTCAGGATGTAAGGCGTGCAACATTGCTCGCCATCCATCAACATATTTCGAAAACAATACCCAAAACACGCGGTCAGCATGTGACACCCGCGGACGCTTTACCGATTGTCTGAGCATCGCAAGCTGCTGCCGGAGGGCCAGATTCTCCAGTGTCAATTGACCGCGCGACTTGAATGAAGAACGAACGGTTTTGAGTACACCAAATAACAAACTAAGCATGCAGAGCATGCTTCTGTAATCACCCTAAATAGTCAAGGATATCAATCCGATCGAGTTTTCAGAAGGAACAACGTCAACAACCGGTTGATACCTACCTTCGGTGAGATGCGGCTGTCTGATTTAAAGCGACGTCACGTCAGGGACTGGGCTTCGCAGTATGATGCGACAGCAA
>JAAEPA010000692.1 GCA_024222475.1 Gammaproteobacteria bacterium
CCACCGGTGCCTATAGTTATCGGGAAATTGCGGAGTATTTCGGTGTCCACTTGGCAACGGCCGGTCGTATAGTTCGCGCGGAGATGCAACGATGCGAGAACTGACCCCAGCTTTTGTTCGAGCTTCATTTGCTCCTTCGCCCGCTCGGGGGTTCGCTTGAGAAACGCTGTCGTATGGGACTCCTCTAAGTCCGCGACCGCTACCTGTTCATCCTGCGGCCTCCTCTGATCCGATCCTCCACCGCAGAGAAAAGATCAGAAGCAACAGCAAAAACCAAAGAAAAGACAAAACCGGGACAGCGCCGTCCAGCTGCTAATGAAGTCGAATGGGCAACTTAAACTCAGTGGTTTTTTGTCTTGACTCAGGGGTCCACTTTAGTCAAATGGTCAAAATTCATAATTTTTCCTTATAATGATTATTAAGTATAATAATTTGAACTAATAGCGATGTCTATCTATTCTAATGAAGGGTAACTGCCCGACAAATGCCTCGCAACACCCGCCGTCTAACCCCTCAATTTGACCTTGTTGCAGAAGGATCATCGTATGAGTGAGATAATTCCACGATATGAATTTCGAACCTTCGCCCAGAATTTTGGAATGGTTGAAACCAAGATGAGAAAGCTCTCACCCTGCGCGATGATCCGGGAAAGCGCGGAGGTTTACATCGTATCGGCCGCCAACAACCATAACAACACCAAGATTCGCGACATCAAAATGGATATCAAGGAACTGGCGGAGGAAAAACAGGGCCTCGAACGCTGGAATCCCCGCATGAAGGGCGAATTCCCCATGGCGGCCGATGTGATTAGAAATGATGTTTTTCCGGTCTTCGCTGTGGCGGAACCGGATTTTAAACGTGAAACCTACTCCCTGGATCAATATCTGAATGAGTTGATCCTACCACATCCGGAATTGTCAGCCGTATCTGTTTTTAAACGGCGGTTCGCCTTTACCATCAACTCGTGCATCACCGAAATCGCCCAGCTTCTGATCAACGGCGCCGCCATCCAGACCGTGGCCGTCGAACTGGAAGATATCGATGCAATTCTCAAAGCCCGTGAACTCCTCGGGCTGACGGAGTATGAAAATGTGAATTATTTGCTGGCCATCAAACGCATCATCGGTATGGCGCCCCTATCGGTATAATCCATGGTGTGCTGAACAAATGCCAAAAGGCCACATCTACCGGAGCAAAGAGGAAGGACATCCATGGGAACCGAAATCGAAAGAAAATTTCTGTTAAAAGGGGGTTCCTGGCGTTCAATGGCCCAGGGGACCAAATACCGGCAAGGATACCTTAACAGCCACAAGAATCGCGTCGTGCGTGTACGCACCATAGCGGACAAGGGCTATTTAACCATTAAAGGCATCACCAGCGGTGCTACACGAGTGGAATTTGAATATGAAATTCCGGAAGACGATGCCGGCGCGATGCTGGATGACCTGTGTGAGAAACCGCTGATCGAAAAAAATCGATACAAAATCGACTTTGCCGGGTTTGTCTGGGAAGTCGATGAATTCTTCGGCGAAAACATGGGCTTGATTGTGGCCGAGATTGAGTTGGAAGCCGAGGACCAACCATTTGAAAAACCGGAGTGGGTAGGTGATGAGGTAACCGGTGATCCCAAATATTTCAACTCCAATCTGGTTATCAATCCCTACCTCAAATGGTAAAGGAATCCGGCTAAAAAGGGGTGATGGCGCAATGGATTACTTGATTACCAAGAGAAAATCTAGAAAATCTAGGAAAATCTAGGACATCCACAAATTGACAGGTAGAAATTATCGACTACATTACAGAACAATAGGAGAACACGCAGGAGGCAATCATGCCCAAACCCCGCCAATCCCTCATAAGCCTGGATGCCACGCCCTATTACCATTGCGTCTCACGCTGTGTACGCCGGGCCTTTCTGTGCGGCGAGGACGCCCTCACCGGCCGTTGTTTCGAACACCGTCGCGGCTGGATAGAGGATAGGCTGCTTGAGCTGTCCCAGACCTTCGCTCTGGAGGTTTGTGCCTATTCGGTTATGAGCAACCAC